>CAJXQX010000019.1 GCA_913058185.1 uncultured Verrucomicrobiota bacterium | reverse complement strand
ACATAAACCAGACCGCTCATGCTGGTAATATAAAGATGCTCGCCCACCACCATAGGGGTCGGTGAGGCGATATGTCCCCAACCATTCCCCTGGGACCGATCATCCCCCATCACCACTAATCCTCGGCTATTTTTCACTTTATTGTGCTCGATCGCCCATTCGTTCTGAAGCATTGAACGCGGTTTCTTTGACGTTTTGAATGACGAAAGAGACCCTTCGGGGCCCCAAAGTAATCTATCGTCTCCAGTCATCGTCCGCTGCATTTGCACCGGCAACATGAGACATTCCACCTGATTCGTTTTCAGGTCCACTCGCCCCAACAGGTTCCGCTGATAGCTCCGGAAAAAACTGTAGTTCCCCACTAAAAGATTGGATTCTTGTGTGATCTCTCGGCTCGATTTTCCGGCCGAAATAGTAACCGATTCGTCGGCCCATTCACCTCCTTCAAAAACTCTGCCCGGGATACTATCTAGTATTAAAATTCTTTCCAAGATCTCACCAGAAACCTCATCGACTTTCAAACATTCACCCCGGTGGTAAACGATAACGTTCCCGTCGTATCGGCTAAAACTCATCGTGCTCATGAATCCCTCAAGGGGCAGCGTCAAAAGCGTGCTTCCATCGGATAGATCGATCATGGAAATCCCCTCAGGTGTTTCCGGTGGACCATGCCCGCCACCTCTCCCCACCACCGCGACGGTTCTACCGTCAGCGCGACTTTGCGGCAGAGGAATAAAACCCATGTTCACTCCGCATTCGGTCGTCCAAGACACGGCTCCGGTCTTAAGATTCAGCGCCTGTAATTGGGTCCATTCCGCCAATGGTGCGTGAGCGTGTTCATTGGTGAAATTCCCATTCTCGGCCGGAGGATACACCTGCCGGATAATGACCAGTTTCCCCTCGTGCAGTAACGGAATCATTCGCCCAGCGGTCAGGATTTCTTGGGTCCACAACACGTTTCCTTGATAGTCGAAACAGGTAATCGTCCCCCGACGCATTAATGAAGCAAACCCGTTCACCATCCGCGACCGCCGGAGACGAAGTGCTATCGCTGAAACAGCCGGATAATCTTAAATTGTATCGCCCGGAAATCTTCCGTTTCCACTGCACTTCTCCGGTTTGGGCATCCACGCTACATGCCACAACGTCCCGACCGATCGTCGCACCCGTTTCCGCCGGAACGTAGTGACTGAAGAAGACCTGCCCCTTTGAAACCACGACCGGACTCTGCCCGGTCTCCGGCAGGGTTAATCGCCACGCGATATTCTCATCTCGAACCACACTCCATTTCGTCGGCCCATTCGCCTCCGTTACCACAAAATCCCCCTTCGGGCCCCCACCCTGCGGCCAATCGGAAGCTGCCACCAGCTGAGATAAAAAAAGCCCGCAAGCGAACAAGATACATACACGGTAGGACACGTCCTAGACCCTCCACCGCCACTGTCGGCAATACCAGAGCTTTCTTCCCTCTGGGTCCGCCAATGCAATTGCGCGACGGAAGCTTCTCCGTATCTTTCAGAATCTTTCAACTTGCTCATAGCCCCTCGGCGAAACGCACTGAGATCATGTCCAATCCCTCCGCCGATGCCGCACCCAAGTGGGGATACTATGAACGCCTCTTACCGGCCGAAATAGAAGCGATTCAGGATGCTCGCTCGATTGTTTATTTACCTTGGGGCGCTCTCGAATATCACGGCAAACACGCGGCCGTGGGTCTAGATGGATTGAAGGCGCACGATCTTTGCGCCGCCCTAGCCGCAGTTGCGGGTGGTCTGGTGCTTCCGCCCGTTTACATCGCAGCCAACACCATTAAGAAAGCGCCGGATCTCAACTTCCCGAAACACTCCATCGATTTCGCGGAATCAACCGTGAGTCTTTTGGCGCGGGAGCACTTTGATCAATTGGCCGACGAGAGGTTTCGCGTCGTCTTCACCCTTTGCGGTCATGTGGGACAACCTCACTACGACTTAATCAAGGCCGAGGCTGAGCAGGCCAACCAACGCCACCCCAATACGGAATTCATCGCCACCTCCGAAACCGACTTGGTTTCACCCGACCTGTTCATCGTCAATCACGCCGCCCTCGGCGAGGTCGCATTGCTGATGGCGAGCGATCCCGATTGCGTGAAACTCGAACGCCTACCGCAGGATCGCGAACCCACCTTGCAGGACGACGCCGTGTGGGGGCCAGATCCGCGCGAAGCGACCGTCGCCAAGGGCGAGACCTACCGCGATGCCTTCGTCGTCGCGGCCGCCGCGCAGATCGATGCCGTTTTCAATTCTTAGCCTATCACTCTTTTAATCATACCATCATGAAACAACGCACTCTCGGTCGCACCGGCCTCAACGTCAGTGAAGTAGGATTTGGCACGTGGGCCCTGGGCTCACCGGTTTACGGCAACGTGGAATCAAACGACGCCCACAACGCCGTGCGAGGGGCGCTCGATTCCGGTATCACATTCTTCGACACCGCACCGCTCTATGGCACGAAAGACGCCGACGGTATCGCCGAAACCGTGCTCGGCCGGGGCCTCGGCTCTGATCGTGACAAGGTCACCATCGCCACGAAATTCGGTCGCTATCCAACCAGGGGTCACCTGAACACCTACTTCACCGGCGAGGGCGTCACGACCTCCGTAGAAGACAGCTTGCGCCGTCTCGGCACGGATCGTCTCGACGTGTTGTTTTTCCATTCCCCATTCGGCCCCGATCAAATCGAGGATAACGTCTGGCAAGCCCTGGAAGATTTGAAGACGTCCGGCAAGGTGCGGTCAGTGGGTCATTCGATTTCATTGTTCGACCAAACCGAGGGCATGGCCCGCCAATGGGCCGCCGAGGATAAGATCGATGTGATTCAGGTCGTTTACAGTCTCATGAACCGCGAAGCGGAGTCATTGATCGCGGATCTCGCGGCCACCGGCGTGGGTATTGTTGCCCGCGAATCGCTGGCCAACGGCTTCCTATCCGGCGCTTTTAAGCACGACACTACGTTTGCGGACGGCACGATCAACGCCCGCTACTCGCGGGAAGAGATCATCGAACGCGTTGACATAGCGGATGCTTATAAAGCCTTGCTCGTCCAAGGTGATGTCACTGGCCTCGCTCAGGCCGCGTTACGTTGGGTGCTGGAAAACCAAAACGTCGGTCTGGTGCTCTCCGGATCGCGTCATCTCAACGAAATCACGGATAGCGCTCACGCCTCTGAGTTGGCGGCGTTTAAGGCCGACCAAATGACCGCGGCGCTTAAACTGCACGTAAAAGATTATCCTCCAGCATAAAGCACCGGATGTGTCCTAAAAAATAAGGTAGCAAAGGTAGGGCGTGACCGCCGGGCGCGTCGCAGAAAATCGGGATCACAATTGAAGGTGGGGATGTTGAAACGCGCAGAGGCAAACACGGTCGGCCCAGCGGTCCGACCCTACCTCCAGAAATTAAACGCCAACCCTGTTTCGGACCGAATTGGGCTTTTACCATCCCCTGAAATCCGCTCAAATTGACGGACTTCATGCCTGCCTCTCCCCGCGACCCAAACCTCTACGACCAACTCACCCGGATCGGCGCCAAGCCGCCGGAGGCGATCGAGTTGCTGGATCACGTTGAGGATCTATTGCTCTGGATGAAAGACGCCGAGGGCCACTACGAATGGTTCAACCGGGCGTTCATGATGAATTTCAACATTCCGGATCGGACCGCGCTCATCGGGCAAACGGACTTCGATATTTGTGGTCTGGTGCTGGCCAACCAATACCGGATCGACGACGAACGGGTATTGGCGGGCGAACGGATTCGCTCGCGAGTCGAGCTGGTCGGGCGTTTTGACCACACGTCCCGCTGGTGCCTAACGTCGAAGATTCCACTCCACAACGAACAGAACGAAGTGGTTGGCACCATGGGTATCAGCCAACCGCTCGGCGAAATTGCTTCGAGTGGGGCTAATGAAGGGCCACTGAGTCCCGCGATTCGCCACATCAGCCAACACTACAACGAAGCGTTACCGAACCTCGAGTTGGCCAAACTCTGCGGACTTTCCCTCCGGGCATTCGAACGTCAATTCCTAGCTGAATACGGTTTGTCACCCCACGAATACGTGCGGAACTTGCGGGTGCGCGTGAGTTGCCAATCGCTGGTATTTTCCCGCAAGCCGCTGGCGGAAATCGCCACGGAATTCGGATTTTCCGACCAAAGTCATTTCACCAAGGAGTTCCGACGCCTGATGAAAGAGACGCCGCGCGCTTACCGGCTGCGCTACGCCGCGCCGGAGGCGCGAAGTAACCCTCCGTCGTCCCGATAAACAGGACTATGGCGGGCAGGCAGGTAGGGCGTGCTCGCCGAGCGCGCCAACGGTGGAATTAAAACGGCGGTTTCGGCGAAACCGCCCTACCTACGAGCCTGCACAGCATCCCGCTACTGTGTTGCCCCGCGCCGCTCCTGAACCAAAAATTGTCGCGCCTACCCTAGCGCGATCAATGCAGACATACTAAGATGTAAACCGCTAGTCTTCCCCCTTCTGAACCCTTCGACCATTTTCGCGGCCCCGCTGCCCTACCCTATTTCTACGATGACTTCTACTCGTTGCATTTTCTGTTTCAGTATCCTGCTCCTCACCTCGCTTCTTTCCGCTGCGGAAAAACCACCCAACGTTCTCCTGATTCTTTCGGATGATCAGGCTTGGACGGACTACGGTTTCATGGGCCATCCCCAGATCAAGACGCCCCACCTCGATCAATTGGCTGCCGAATCGCTGACCTTCACCCGCGGCTACACGCCCATCGCCTTGTGCCGCCCGGCGCTTTCGACCCTAGCAACCGGCCTCTACCCCCACGACCACGGTGTGATCGGTAATGACCCATCCTTGCCGGAGCGTCCTAAAAAGGGATCTCAAGGCAGAAACGACCCTGCTTTGGCCCCCATCTACGACGCCGTTATCGCGCGGTTCACGCGTCACCCCAACATGATCCAAGATCTGACGGCCCAGGGTTACCTGACTCTGCAGACCGGCAAATGGTGGGAAGGCAATCCACGGGAGACCGCTGGTTTCACCCACGCCATGACCAAGGGTGACCCGGGGCGCCACGGTGATGTCGGGCTCAAAATCAGTCGTGAGGGTCACGCACCGATTGAGAACTTTTGGGCCGATGCCGATGCCGCCGACAAACCGTGGTTCATCTGGCACGCGCCATTCCTTCCCCACACCCCGCACACCCCTCCTGAAGAATTGCTGGAGCAATACCGAAAAATAGCCCCCAACGAGGGTGTCGCACGTTACTGGGCCACCGTGGCGTGGTTTGACCAGACTTGCGGCGAATTACTGGCCCGACTCGAAGAGCGCGGTGAACGCGAAAACACGATCGTCATCTACGTCTGCGATAACGGTTGGATCCAAAGCCCCCAGCCCAACCGCTTCGCTCCCCTTTCTAAAGTCACGCCCTATGAGGGTGGCACCCGTTCACCCATCATGGTTTCCTGGCCTGGCAAAATCACGCCCCACCGCGATGAAACCCATCTCGCCAGCAACATCGACGTCTGGCCCACCATCGCTGGGCTACTCGGAACCGAAATTCCGGATAACCTACCCGGCATCAACCTGACCGATGCCACGGCCGTGGCCGACCGCCAAATGATCTTCGGGGAACAATTCGATCACGATATCGCCAACATTTACATCCCCAGCCAAAGCCTAGATGCCCGTTGGGTGGTAGCCGGCGACTGGAAGTTAATCGCCCACCAAGACCGGGACGGCACGATCACAAAACTCGAGCTATTCAACCTCACAAACGATCCTCACGAGAAAAAGGACCTCGCGGATATAGCCCCCCAACGAGCCAAAAAAATGCTCACCGAGATCACTGAATGGTGGTCGCCCCATTACCCGAAATCTCGCGGAGACAAATCCACGCCGCTCTGAGCAAGTGAAGTAACAAAACGCTGACGCGTAAGTGCCAAGTATCAGGTAACAAGTAACAAGAATCAGAAAAAACGCTCACCATCCCTCTTACTCGTTCTCTTTCTCGCATCTCCTTCACTCCGTCTTCGCCGCTTCTGCACCAAAATTTGTCGCGGACGTTCTAGCCGCTCAGGATTCAATAACGTAGCATCTCCAGAGTTGTCGTCCGCCTTCTGAATCGGCAACGTTTCAGCTCCCCTTTCACCGCTAATTGCTTCCGGCCATTTAACCGCAGCGAAAACCTCAATTCCCTCCCTAAACCATACCTTTTTATGCCTCCTCGTATTGTTGAAGATCTCACTACGCTAAACTCGTCGATCAAATCCCATGTGGAAGGCGCCCTTGAAGATACTGGAGGTTTGTTGCGACTCGCCCCGGCGTGGGTCCCGCGCTCCTTTCTCCAGCCTGGCCTCCGCATCAAGCTCCACCCGAGCGACACCTACGCCTACGGTCTGAACCGCGGTGGTATCGACGAGCGCTGGTTCGCTTCCACCACCGAAGCCGCCAACGAAGGCCGCGTGCCTGACGAGGGATTGAGCTACTGTGTCGTTGGCAACAACCGTTTCACCCTTCGCGACGCCGTCGACGCCTGCGGAGCCGATCTCATCGGTGAGCGCATGTGGAAGGAATACGGCAAATGGCCCGTTTATTCGAAGTTCTTCGATAACATGGGGCCGATCCCGCATCACATGCACCAAAACGCCGAGCAAGCCGCCCTCGTCGGCCAAGAAGGCAAACCGGAATCCTACTACTTTCCGCCGCAACACAACAACGTCGGCAACAACTTCCCCTACACCTTCATGGGCTTCGAGCCCGGCACCACCCGCGATCAAGTTCGCCAGTGCATCGCCGATTGGAATAAGGGCGAAAACGGCATCCTCGACCTCTCCAAAGCCTACCGCCTCAAACCGGGCACGGGCTGGTTGATCGACCCTTGTATTCTTCACGCCCCCGGCAGCCTCTGCACCTACGAACCCCAGTGGGGCAGCGACGTTTTCGGCATGTATCAAAATCTCGTCGAAGGCCGCGAGGTGCCGTGGAGCCTCCTCGTCAAAGACATGCCCGAAGACAAGCATCAGGACATCGACTTCATCGTCGACCAGCTCCATTGGGAGAAAAACGTCGATCCCAACTTCAAGGACAACCACTACCTCGAGCCCGTCCCCGTCGCCGACACCCGCGAGCAGGGCTACGTCGATCGTTGGATCGTTTACGGCAAGGTCGATCAGAAGCAGTATTTCACCGCCAAGGAGCTCACCGTCGATCCCGGCACGAAGGCCACCGTCACCGATTCCGGGGCTTACGGCCTCATCTGCGTCCAAGGCAGCGGTCGGATCAACAATCAGCCCCTCGTCAGTCCGAAGATGCTCCGCTTCAACGAGCTCTCCGAGGACGAATACTTCTGCACCGAGACGGGCGCCAAAGCCGGCGTCACCTTCGAAAACACCAGCAGCACCGAGCCGCTTGTCTGCCTCCGCTACTTCGGCCCCGACGCTAATCCCGATGCCCCCGCCATGGGCGCCTATCGCAATAACTCATTCTAACCACTCACGCACCCAACTCTAATAAAACACCCCATACCCATCATGTCTGAAAACAACTTCCCCAAACTTCATAACGCAATGTGGCCCGGTATCGTCGGTAAAGGCGAACCGGGTGGTGACCCGTTCTACGGGCTCGACGAGATGCTCGACATGACAGCCAAAGCCGAGGTCAACGGCGTGAAGTTCGATGGCGTCGATCTCTTCATGAGCGACCCTCACACCTCGATCGACAGCAAGGTCAAGGACGTCAAGGCCCTCGCCAGTAAGCTCAAAAAACGCAAACTCGTCGCCGGCTCCATCGTCGCCCCCGTCTGGGGTGTCATCGGTGGCGGTTCCGCCATGGGTAGCGAAGAAGAGCGCACTGCGTTCCTCACCCAAGTCCGCAAGGCCTGCGCCATCGGTTCCCGCCTCCGTGATCTCGGTGTCCGTCCCCACGGTGTGGTCCGCATCGATTCATCCGCCGCGGTCGCCGACTGGGCGGCCGACCCCAAGGGCAATACCAAGCTCATTGCGGCCACGTTCCGCGAAGCGGCCAAGATCGCCAAGGATCACGGCGAGCGTCTCGCCGCTGAGGGCGAAATTTGCTGGGGCGGCATGCACAGCTGGAAACACATGCTAGAGCTTCTCGAAGCCGTCGGTATGCCCAAGACACTCGGCTTCCAAGCCGACATGTCCCACACCCTCCTTTACACCCTCGGTGAAAACGCTCCGAACCACCGCATCGTGAAGAAGAACTTCAACTGGGAACCGGGTGCGACCCACGAAGCCCTCACCAAACTTTCCGACGCACTTCGTCCTTGGACGATCGACTTCCATGTCGCCCAAAACGACGGCTCTGTCTACGGCTCCGGCAGCCACGAGAAGACCGGTCGCCACTGCCTCGCCACCGATCCTACCGGCAAACTCAACATCGTGCGTGATTCCGGCTACTGGCTCCGCAACAGCCAAAACCGCGTCACCAAAAAAATCCGCCACATCTGCTGGGACGGCTGCATGTTCTCCAATGCGGTGATGAGTAAACAGCAGACCTGGAACGACATTCTCGCCGCCATGATTCAAGTCCGTAAACACCACGGCTGGTCCGAGTAAACCCACTCCGCACTTCTTAAAAACGTTACCCCTAACCTCTTCCATTTAATCGTATGAAAACACTCAATGTCGGTATGGTCGGCTACGGCCTCATGGGCCGCGCTCACAGCAACGCCTTTCGTAAAGTCCGTAACTTCTTCCCCGGTGAGATTCACCCCGTGCTGAAAGCGGTGTGTGGTCGCGACGAAGCCAAAGTCAAAGCCTTCGCCGAGACCTGGGGCTACGAATCGACCGAGACCGACTGGCGTGCTCTCATCGCCCGCGACGACATCGATCTCATCGACATCGCTGCTCCCAACAACGTCCACGGCGAGATCGCCATGGCTGCGGCCAAAGCCGGCAAAATCGTAATGTGCGAAAAGCCTCTCGCGATGAACGCAGGCCAAGGCGACGCCATGGTTGCCGCCGTCGAAGCCGCCGGGGTCGCCAACATGGTTTGGTATAACTACCGCCGCGTCCCCGCCGTCACCCTCGCGAAGCAACTCATCGACCGGGGCGACCTCGGCAAGATCTTCCACTACCGCGCCAACTTCCTCCAAGACTGGACCATCTCGGCCGACGTCCCGCAAGGCGGCCCCGGCACCTGGCGTCTCGACGCCTCCGTGGCTGGTAGTGGCGTGACCGGCGATCTGCTCGCCCACTGTATCGACACTGCTCAATGGCTCAACGGCGGCATCACCTCCGTCACCGCCACGACCGAAACGTTCGTCAAAGAACGCACCGATTCAGCCACCGGTGAGAAGAAGGAAGTTAAAATCGACGACGCCAGCATGTTCATGGGCCGATTCGAAAACGGCTCTCTCGCCCTCTTCGAAGCCACGCGCTACGCCCGCGGCCACAAAGCGCTCTACACGCTCGAGATCAACGGTGAACACGCCTCACTCAAGTGGGATCTTCACGATCTCCATCGCCTGCAATATTTCAATCACCGCGACGAAAGCGTGCTTCGCGGCTGGCGTTCGATTCACCTCAGTGACAGCGACCAACCCTACATGGACAAGTGGTGGATCCCCGGCGTGCAAATTGGTTTCGAGCACACGTTCGTTCACCAAGTGGCCGACTTCCTCGAGGGTATCGCAACCGGAAAGCCGGCCGCACCGACTTTCCGCGACGCGCTCAAAACCGACCGCGTTACCGATGCGGTGTTGGCCTCCGCCGCCTCCGGTCAGTGGACCGACGTCGCTTCCGTTTAAACCTTCTTCCTGATTCCCATGAGTGACTCCTCCGCCTCCGGTCTTAACGCCAAGTTTGGCTTCAACCTTCTCGTCTGGTCTGCCTCCGTTTCGGATGACCTTTTCCCGCATGTCGATCGTCTCAAAAAGATCGGCTACGACGGCGTCGAGATCGCCATGAGCCAAGAGGACGCCGATGCCTACAAACGGTTCGGCGCCCACGCGAAGGATCAGGGCATGGAGGTCAATTGTGTGACCGTGCTTCCCGCCGAAGCCAACCCCGCCAGCCCGGATGCCGCCGTTCGGGCCAAGGGATTGGAGCTGCTCAAGTGGAACATTGATCGCACGGTGGATGTGGGTGGAAAGCTCCTCTGCGGGCCGTTTCATTCGTCGTTCGCCACCTTCACTCGCAACGACATTGACCCCGACGAATATGAGCGCAGCGCTGAGATTCTCCACGCCGCCGGCGACTATGCCCAACAAGCCGGAGTCATGCTGACGCCGGAAGCGCTCAACCGCTTTGAGTGCTACCTCTGCAACACCATGGGGCAGCTGAGCCACCTGCTCGAGTTGACCGATCATCCGCACGTCCAAGCGATGTATGATACCCACCATGCCAATGTGGAGGAGAAGACCCACGCGTCTGCTATCAAACATATCGCGCCGTTCCTCAAGCACGTGCATCTGAGCGAAAACGACCGCGGCACCCCAGGTTCCGGCCATATCGATTTCGCCGAAGCAGTTGGGACGTGTCATGAAATTGGTTACGAAGGCTGGTTTACGATCGAAGCCTTCAGTCGCGCCGATCCGGCATTCGCCAACGCCATCAACGTGTGGCGCGAATTCTCCCCCGATTGGGACATCGCCGAAAGCGGTTATACCTACCTCGCCAACGCTATCCAAAAAGCCGGCTACAACCGTCCAGTATAGCCCTCGGCCCTCTCCGATGTGGGTCGGGCTTTCCTGTCCGCCGAAGCCTCGGCGAAGGCGGAACGCCCGACATCGGCGGATGGTTTTCGGTATATAAAATCTACCGAACTCCTCTCCGTCTCTCTCTACCGCCAGCCCCTTATGATCCTCCGACCCATCCCTTCGCTTCTGCTGGCGCTATCGATTTCCATCGGACTGCACGCCGCATCGAAACCCAATTTTGTGATCACCATCGCGGATGACCACGGCGTGTATCATTCTTCCCCTTACGGGGCCGATGAGATCCAGACACCCAACCTGCAAAAGCTCGCAGAAGACGGCATCCGTTTCGACAACGCCTACGTCGCCTCACCCGCTTGCGCCCCCAGTCGAGCGGCTCTATTCACCGGCATGATGCCCTATCGCAATGGCATCGTGGGCAATCACGAACGGATCCTAAACCCGGGCATCGAGCCGCTTATCCCCCGACTGCTCGAACAGGGCTACCAAGTCGTATTTCACGGCAAGGTCGGACACTCCGGACGCCATCACTACGGGGCCTACGTGCCCGAAGAGGTTATCATGCTTGGCGGCGGAGGTTTGCAGCAGACCATGTCTCTCGACCAGGTCGAGGAGTTCCTAGAAAACCGGCCAGAAAACGCCCCACCCCTGGCACTCTTCATCGGCTGGACCGACACCCACACCGCTTGGCCCGCCAAGGAAGATGCCCGCATCTCCCCCGACGACGTGGTGCTCCCGGCCCGCATCTACGACACCCCGGAGACCCGCGTGGAAATGACGCGATACATCGAAGGCGCAGAAGCCATCGATCGACGCCTCGGCCAGACCCGAGAACTCATCACCAAACACCTCGATCCCGCCAATACCCTCACCGTTTACACCTCCGATCACGGCATGCCGTGGCCCTTCGGCAAATGGTCCCTCTACGAAGCTGGCATCCGCACCTCACTCATCGCGGCATGGCCCGGTAAGATTAAACCGGATACAACCTCCGACGCGATGGTCAGTTGGATCGACCTCGTGCCCACGCTCATCGACCTCGCCGGTGGTTCCAATCCGGAGGGCATCGATGGCCAGTCCATCGCTGAAGTCTTGTTCGGTCACACGGATCGTCATCGCGACGAGATTTTTGCGACGCACAAAGGCGACAATGAGAAAAATGTCTATCCCATCCGTTCGGTCCGAGTCGGCCCCTGGAAATACATTCTCAATCTACATCCAGAATTTGCCTTCACCACCCACACCGATGTTTGGGCCAAAGAGGATCCCATGACGGACCGGTTTTGGAGTCACGCCGGCCACCACTGGGATTCCTACCTTGCAGCCGCCGAGACCGATCCCGCCGCCGCCGCTTTCCTCCGCGACTACCACAGCAACCCGGCCGAAGAGCTTTACCACCTCGACCACGATCCTTTCGAAGAAAACAACCTCGCCGCCGATCCCAAGCACGCCAGCCAACTACGCGTGCTCCGCTTCAAAATCGAGCAACGCATGATCGAAGTCGCCGACGACAAATCCCTCAGCGGCCCTCCCCAACTCCTCATTAATTTCGAAATCCCTTCTCCTCAATAATCACCCAACCACGTTAGGCGTGTTTGGCCTCACTTCACTTTATTGAGGTGCCCCAACCGAGCGCCATATCTACCTGTAATTCCGCAATTGTTCGATCATCATGACCGGACGTTTCGGCCCAACATTCCCGTTACCCATGAAACCCCTCGTCCGCCTCATTCTCCCGATTTTAATTTCCGCGTCTTTCGCCTCTGCGGACCATCATTCGTCCCATTCGATCTTTAACGGCAAAGACCTCACCGGTTGGTCCGGCAACCCTTCTCTCTGGTCGGTCGTTGACGGCACCATCACCGGACAGACCAACGCCGAGGCGCCGATCGAATTGAACACGTTCCTCATTTTGGACCGTGAAGTCGCGGACTTCGAATTTAAAGCCGAGTTCAAACTCACCGGTGAAACTGCCAACTCCGGCGTCCAGTATCGCAGCAAAATCCATGACGCGGATCAGTGGATCGTCGGAGGATACCAAGCCGACATGGACTACACCAACCGCTACACCGGCATGCTCTACGAAGAGCGCGGCCGCGGCATCATCATTCGCCCCGGTATCCGAGCCCAAATCAATCCCGGCCACACCACCAAGAAGCCTCAACTCACATCATTGGGCGAAGGCATCACCGCTGAAGAGCATAAGGCCGCTATCCGTCAGGGTGAATGGAACGAGATCCGTATCGTCGCCAAGGCAAACCACGTTCGCCACTATGTGAACGGTGTCCTGACCGCCGAAGGACTCGACACCGATCCCGACCACGCCTCTGCCAGCGGAGTCCTCGCACTCCAACTTCATCGCGGGCCGCCCATGACGGTTCAGTTCCGCAACGTCACGCTAAAGCAGCTGAACTGAGTCCTCCCTCTTTCCAACATGTCCTCAACGTTTTCTCGTTCTACACTCTTTTCCAAGTTAACCGGGCTGGGTTTCGCCCTCGGGGTATTGTTCACCGCCCCCTTCTCGTCGGGCCAGGATCTTCCGATGGCCACAGACCCCGGCGATCTCGAGGTCGCCGACGGATTCCAGGTAGATCTCCTCTACACCGTGCCCAAGGAAGAACAGGGCTCTTGGGTCGGGATCACCTACGACGACAAAGGTCGTCTGATCACTACCGACCAATACGGTGGGCTTTATCGGATCACTTTGCCGGCCCTCGGCTCCACTGCGGAACCCACGGTGGAACAACTCGACATCACGCTACCTGATTCACCCCTGAGCGACCACGAACGCAGCGATGAAGAACGGGACGGCATCACAGGTGCCCACGGTGTGCTCTACGCCTTTGACAGCCTCTACCTGATGGTGACTGAGAACCAACTCAAACAAGGCATCTGGCGTCTGCGCGACACCGATGGAGACGACCAATTCGACGAATACACCCACCTCCGTTCGCTCAACGGCCGGGGTGAACACGCCCCGCACTCGCTCGTGCTGGGACCGAAGGGTGAGTCTATCTATATAGCCGCTGGTAACTTCACCGACCCAGCACCGGGACTGGAGCTCTCGCGTCCCGTGAGCTACGGGGAAGACCATCTCCTGCCTCGAATGTGGGATGCTCGGGGCCATGCCCGCGGTCGTTTCGCCCCTGGTGGTTGGGTCGCGCGGATGGACCCAGACGGCGAAACCATGGAAATGTTCGCTCAAGGCTTCCGTAACCAATTCGACATCGCCTTCGATGCCAACGGCGAGTTGTTCACTTTCGATTCCGATATGGAGTGGGACATCGGCATGCCGTGGTATATGCCCACCCGCATCAATCACATCGTCGACGCCGGTGACTACGGCTGGCGCAGTGGCGCCGGACGTTGGCCCGACTACTACGCCGACAGTTTGCCCGCCGTGGTTAACATCGGACCCGCTTCCCCCACCGGAACAATCTTCGGCACCGGCGCAAAGTTCCCGACCAAATACCAACGCGCTTTGTTCGCAGCCGATTGGACCTATGGGACCCTTTACGCAATTCATCCGAGTGCCGACGGAGCAACCTTCACGGGTGAGAAAGAGGAGTTCATTGCCGGTAAACCGCTACCGCTTACGGATCTCACGATTAACCCTCACGACGGTGCGATGTATTTCCTAGTCGGAGGGCGCCGCACCCAATCCGCCCTCTATCGCGTCACTTATGCCGGTGAAGAAAAAACCGCCCCTGCTTCTCGAGTCCGCCCAACTCGAGTGGCTCAGCTCCGACACCGTCTAGAAAAATTTCACGCCCCCGGCACCACGCCCGATGCCATCGACCAGGTGTGGTCCCATCTCGGCAGCCAAGATCGTTTCGTGCGTTGGGCCGCACGCACTGCCATTGAACGCCAAAACCCATCGAACTGGGCCGAACGCGCTCTAGCCGAGAAAGACGATGGCACTGCCGTCGAAGCCCTCATCGCTCTCGCCCGAGTCGGCGCTGACCGCCATCAATCCGAGATCCTCAAGTCACTCAGCCGAATCGATCTGGCGGGCCAACCGATGGATCGAAAACACGCGATACTTCGCGCTTGGCAACTCGCCTTCACCCGGATGGGACCGCCCACGCCCTCGGACCGGAATCTCGCACTCGCCGAGCTTGATGATCTCTTCCCTCACCCCGACACCAACGTTAATCGCCTGCTGGCCGAACTATTGGTCTACCTCGATTCACCCACCATCGTGGCGAAAGTCGTGCCGCTGTTGAAAGTCGCAGAGCCTACCGGACAAGCGGCCGAAGAGTTGGGCGGCGCGGCCTTGATTGCGCGTAACGATCGCTACGCGGCCGCGGTAAAGAAGGCCACCGCCAGTCGCCCCGATCGCCAGCAAATTGCCTACGCCTACACGCTCCGTAACGCGACGGTAGGTTGGACGCCCGCATCACATCAGGACTACTTCGAGTGGTTCGCCACCACACACGCGTGGCAAGGCGGCGCGAGTTTCCCGGGATTCATGAACAATATCCGCAAGGACGCTCTGGATCTCGTGACGGATAAAGATGAACAGGTCATTTTAGCCGACCTCTCCAAGAAACCGGTGCACTCATTCGTAACTGGTGCCCAAAACCCCAAAGGCCCCGGCATGATCTACACGGTCGACGAGGCGATGAATTCGTTCAAGCGGCCTCTCAAAAATCAAAAGTTCCGTCGCGGGAAAGACATGTTCGCTGCGACCGCCTGTATCGTTTGTCATCGCTTCAACTACGACGGCGGCGGCATCGGCCCCGACCTCACGGGAGCGGGCAGTCGTTACACGATCCGTGACCTACTCGAAAACATCATCGAACCCTCCAAGGTCGTCAGTGACATCTACGAAGCCGAGCGTTTTGAGACGGAAAACGGCAACATCATGATCGGCCAAATCGTCGGTGAAGAAGAAGGTTATTACACGGTGATGGTAAATCCCTTCGCACCGGAACAAACGCGTCGGCTGGATCACGATGACATCGTTTCGCGCACTAAGCATGATCAATCCCTGATGCCGCCCGGACTGATCAACAGTCTTAACGGCAACGAACTCCGCGACCTCGTCGCCTACATCATTTCGGGCGGCAACGAACAAGACCCGATGTTCGAACAGAAGAAGTAGTTTCGTTTCAACATGGCCAAATCAACGAAGTCTCCGACCAAACCCAAACGAACCACCATCCTAGGTGCGCCCTCTTGGCGGTTCGCGAGTAACACAGTCGAAGCCCACGTTGCCGAAATGGGCGGCCATCTCGCTCCCGTTACGTTCCAGACTCCCAAAGGCCCCATCCAACCTTTCTCCATCGCCCCTTGGGCGGAGGAGGAGCTGGCTGCCGACACTCCCGATCTCCTTAAGACGCTGCGCGGTGATTTCTTCTGTGCCCCCTTCGGCGGCAACGGCACGAAGTGGCGCGGCGAACAACATCCGCCCCACGGAGAGTCGGCGAGTTATAAGTGGAAGCAACCGCAGGTCTCGAAACCTGAATCCGGCGCCGTCCGCTTTGAGGCGACCCAGCAGCAAACCGTTCGCGAAGGCACCGCGCATAAGCAAATCGAGCTCCGCGATGGTGAAACCAACATCTACCTCAAGCACACGTTGACGGATATGACGGGACCCATGTGCCTCGGTCACCACGCCATGATCAAATGCCCCGACGGCGCACCCGGCATCATTGGTTTGAGCCCCTACTCCGCCGGGCAGGTATTTCCGGATCAATTCGAGGATCCCACCATCGGCGGTTACTCCACTCTCAAACAGGGAGCGAAATTCAAAAACCTGAGCGAAGTCCCCCTGACTTCTGGCGAACCCACTGACGTCACCCGTTACCCTGCCCGCGACGGATTCGAAGACCTCGTGATGGTCACCGCCCGTCCGCGCCCCCAACCGGCCTGGAGCACGATCAGTTTCCCTGCACAGGGTTACCTTTGGTTCAGCTTACGCGATGTGAGTGTCATCAAATCCACCGTGCTCTGGATGTCCAATGGAGGCCGTCACTACGCACCATGGAACGGACGGCATCGACGTATAATCGGCATCGAAGACGTCACCGCCAATTTCCACCACGGCCTCGCCGAATCGGCCAAGCCCAACGAGCGCGCCAAACGCGGACTCGCCACCCATGTGCGTCTCAACCCGCGCAAGCCCACCGTGGTGAATTACATCATGGGTATCGTCCCGATCCCGCCAAATTTTGACGGCGTGAAATCGGTGCAATTCGGTAAAAGCGGAGTGACCTTCATCGCCCACAGCGGCGAAAAAGTGCGACACGAAGTGGAGCACGTCTTCCTCGCGGACGCTTAAACGAGGCTTTCCCTCACTTCTGCACGATCGCCAGCCCAGCGGCACAGTCTTTTTCCCACTGCTCGTGGGCTGTGACCATGGCGGTCACGCGATCAGGAAGAGTCGATGCGAGATCACGAGTCTCGGTGCGGTCCACCGACATGTCGTAGAGCTCCCAGGGCTCGTTTTTGTATTTCACCAGCTTCCACTTTCCGTCGCGCAGTCCCTTCCCCATGCCGAAGTCGAACCCCATGACAGTCTCACGCTTCGGCAGCGGTTCAGCGGAAAACGAATTCACGATACTCACACCCTCGACGGGTTTGCTGGGTCGGTCGGCATACGTAGCGGGATAGTCCTGCCCGGTGAGCTGCATCACCGTGCTCATGACATCGACGAGGTGCACGGACTCATCATACCAAGCATTGGTGGTCGATATCCCCGCGGGCCAGTGCGCGATCATCGGTGAGCATACGCCGCCTTCGTGACTGGTTTTTTTGTGCCGCGCAAAGGGCGCGTTCAGCACCAACGCCCATTGCATGCCGATGCATTCGTAGGAAAATACACCGCCCATCTTGTCGCCGGGCTGAGATTCGTAATTCGCTTTGGAGCGGGTGTCGCGTTCTTCACTGGCGCCATTATCGACGAAGAAAAGAACCAGCGTGTTATCCAATTCGTCTTTGGCCTCCAGATCGGCCAAGATCCTCCCGATATTTTGATCCATGCTATCGACCATCGCGGCGTGAATTTCCATGCGCTCGGCCTCCAGCCGTTGTTCAGATGCGGGCAAACTGTTCCAGTCGGTAATCTCCTGCGGGTGCAACGGAGCCGTTTTCGGATCGATGATCCCCATCGAAACCATGCGATCATAACGCTCCTGACGAATCGCCTGATATCCACCGTCATAACGGCCGCGGTATTTGGCGATGTCCTCGTCCCGGGCATGCAACGGCCAGTGCGGAGCGTTGTAAGCCAAGTAGAGTAGAAACGGTTTTTCTTCGCCGGCGTATTCGTCCAGCCAGGACAGCGCGTTGTCAGTAATCGCATCCGTCATGTAGTAGTCTGGATCTTCCGGGATGTAGGTCTCTAACCACTGATCGTCGACCATCCACTCGTAGGCCTTGATGTGCGGAAACGAACTACCATCAGCCATACTCGGACCGGGGTTCCAAAAATTACAGGCTCCGCCTTGGAAACCATAGAAACGATCGAACCCGCGCTCGGGGGGCCGGATATCGCTGTGATTCTTCCCACTCCACAACGTGCGGTATCCCCCGGCATGGGCGATCTCACCGAAATTGGGCCCCGCATCATAGTTGGCATTCCACGAAGTTCGGGTCACGTAGCGCCCCGTGAGTAACGATGAGCGTGTCGTCGTGCATTTCGACGTGTTATACATCTGGGAGTAGCGAATACCTTTGGCCGCCAGCCGATCTAGGTGGGGCGTCGCGATCTCACTGCCGTAACAGCCGAGATCTGAATACCCCATGTCGTCGGCCACAATGATGACAATATTGGGCCGCTGGCCGGAATCAGCCGCTGACACTCCGGGAAGTAACACCAGAGCCAGCCAACCGATAAAACATTTCATTCCATGCATAATTGTAGGGGTATTCGCGCAACGGCCGCCTCGGGGGCCGAAGATCAGAATTACATAAATGCCGGCACCGTTCCAAGGCAAAACCCATTCCAAACTAACGGTTTCCATGTCTAACGGATTAGGAGCCCAAATACGCCCCACCGAGACTTCCCGCATGAGAGAAAGCACTCCCTCAAAAATTCTTTAGAATAATTCTAATTCCGTATTGCGAATTGGAATTATTCCAATTCTGTTCTGAGACCTCTTCTCAACATGGCCGCATCCGACATCTTAAAACCCGAATCCTTAGCCAAAGTGCTCTCCGAGCACGGGGTTCGTCCCACTTCTCAGCGGGAAACCGTTTACCAGAGCCTTCTAAACAAACGAACTCATCCCACGGCGGATGAAGTGTTTGCCCGCGTGCGGGAAACCGCGCCTACCATCTCCTTGGCAACAGTTTACAACTGCCTCGATGTGCTGGTGCAGAATAAATTAGTTCGAGCGGTAAACTTCGAGCGCGCGCCCACCCAATACTGCGCAAATCTCGCTCCCCACGCTCATTTCCACGACGAAGCTGGTCGCACGCTCGATATCGAGATGCCGACCGAAGTGATCGACCAACTCCGCGACCTCCTGCCCGACGACTTCGATGTGAAGCACATCGAGGTCAATTTCCACGGCCGCGCCCCGCAAAACGACTGAGTCGTTCCTCTCCTCCTCTCCCTTTCCCATCTTCATCTTTCCAATTTCCAAACCATGAAATCCCTCGAAATCCGAGACCTCACTGTCGCTCTCACCGAATCTCCTGATCAGCCCATCGTGAAGGGCCTTTCCCTCACGATCAAAACCGGCGAAGTCCATGCTATCATGGGCCCCAACGGAACCGGTAAGTCCACGTTGTCCAAGGCTATCGCCGGACACCCCGACTACAAGGTCACGAGCGGCGACGTGCTGATCGACGGTGTATCCGTGCTCGAGATGGAGCCAGATGAGCGCGCTCGGGCTGGTATCTTCCTTGCCTTCCAGTATCCGGCCGAAATTCCCGGTGTCTCCATCGCCAATTTCCTTCGCGCCGCCGAACAAGCCCGTCTCGCAGATGGCGAAAACGTTGACGCCGCCGCTTACTACAAGCGCCTGTATTCCAAGATGGACAGCCTCAAGATCGACCGGAAGTTCACCTCCCGTTCGGTCAACGAAGGATTCTCCGGTGGTGAGAAGAAGCGCTGTGAAATCCTCCAGATGGCGATGCTCGAACCTACTTTTGCGCTGATGGACGAAACCGACTCTGGCCTCGACATCGATGCCCTCAAAATCGTCGCCGAAGGCGTCAACAATCTCCGCGGGGACAACCTCGGTGTGATGATGATCACTCATTACCAGCGCCTCCTCGACTACATCGTGCCTGACTTCGTTCACGTGATGTATGACGGCCGCATCGTTAAGAGCGGCGACAAGTCCCTCGCTATCGAGCTCGAAGCCAAAGGCTACGACTGGATCAAAGAAGAGTTCGCCACCGCCTCCGCCTGAACCGGCCCAACCCCTTAAATCGATCCCACGATGAAACCTCCTTCCGAACTAGAAACACCTGACACTCCCGTCATGGAGAACCCTGCCGAGGGCATCGATCAGTCTGCCGGTGACTTCTCCTACAAGGTCGACTACGCCTTCGACGCCGGTTCTGGCCTCACTGAAAACACCGTTCGCTACATCAGCGACGTGAAGAAAGAAGAGGACTGGATTCTCAAATTCCGCCTCAAGGCTTACAAAACTTTCGAAGAAAAACCCATGCCCACAAACTGGGCGACGGACGATCTCAACAATATCGATTTCGATAAAATCCGTTATTATCTCTCCCAAGGCCAAACCCCCAAGCGCACGTGGGACGAGGTTCCCGATGATATCAAGAAGACCTTTGAGCGTCTCGGTATCCCCGAGCAGGAACGTAAGTTCCTCTCCGGCGTAGAGGCCCAGTTCGATTCCGAAGCCGCCTACTCAAACATCAAGGACATCGTAGCCAAGGAAGGTGTTATCTTCACGGGATCCACTGAGGCACTTCGCGAACACCCTGAGATCTTTAAGAAGTGGTTCGGCAAGGTCATCCCCACGTCGGACAATAAATTCTCCGCGCTGAACAGCGCAGTCTTCTCTGGTGGTTCATTCATCTATGTGCCGCCAGGCGTGAAGGTGTCCCAACCGCTCCAAGCTTACTTCCGGATCAACGCCGAAAACTTCGGCCAATTCGAGCGCACTCTCATCATCGTCGATGAAGGTGCCGAGTTGACCTACATGGAAGGTTGCACCGCACCAAAATTCTCCACCGCCACATTGCATTCGGCGGTCGTCGAGCTTGTCGCGATGAAGAACGCCAAGATCCAATACATCACGGTGCAGAATTGGGCTTCGAACGTCTACAACCTCGTCACCAAGCGCGGCATTGCTCACGAAGGCGCCGAGATCAAGTGGATCGACTGTAACATCGGTAGCCGTCTCACCATGAAATACCCCGGCGTTGTGCTGAAGGGTAAAGGTGCTCGGGGCGAAGTCATCTCAATCGCTCTCGCCAACGATGGCCAACATCAGGATACCGGGGCGAAGATGATTCACGCCGCCGACAACACGACTTCCACCATCATTTCGAAGTCCATCTCTGTCGGCCAAGGCCGCTCGACCTACCGCGGTGTCGTGCACATTCCCAAGCACCTCAAAGGCTGCAAAAACAACACGGAATGTGACGCGTTACTCATCAACTCGAACTCCCGCACGGACACTTATCCCGCCATCACGGTGAGAGGAGATGATCACGCGGTGCAGCACGAAGCTTCCGTCTCCAAGGTAAGCGAAGAAATGATCTTCTACATGAAGCAACGCGGCCTCAGTGAGGCTCAAGCCATGAGTCTCGCGGTGAACGGTTTCGTCAACGAACTCGTGAGCCAATTTCCGATGGAATACAGCGTGGAACTCAAACGACTCATCGACCTCGAGATGGAAGGATCCGTCGGCTAGCGCCGACGGTAAAAGCTGAAACAGGAAATTCTGAAAACTGAAATTCCTCGGTCAGCTCTTCCCGGGTCTCAGTTTCAGTATTTTATATTTTCAATTTTCAGCTTTTCAAAAATGACCACTGTTTCCGCTTCGCCTTTCACGGGCCTCGACGCCGAACGTTTTGCCACTCACCTCGCCCAACGCAGCTACCTGCCGGCTTGGTGGATCGCCGCAAAACAAGAGGCTTGGAATGAATTCAATTCCCTCCCCATGCCTTCCCGCAAGGATGAGCACTGGCGTTTCGCCAATCTCAAGGGACTCGCGTTGGAAGACTTCCAAGTGCCCGAGGATCACTCCTCGCTCGTTCCGCGCCTGCCCGACTTCCCGCAAGCGTCGGAGATTATTTTCTCTAATTGCCAGGTCGTAGGTCGCACCGGTTTACCGCAAGAACTCGCGGATCAAGGCGTGATCTTCGCGTCCCTCGACGAAGCGTTGCGCGATCACAGCGATCTCATGCGCAAACATTTTCAACGCCACCCGGTTCAACTGGGAGGCCAGAAGTTTATTGCACTCAACGTCGCATTTGCCGCTTCCGGCACCTTCCTTTACGTGCCTAAGGGCGTGAAGGTAGACCTGCCGTTCGTGGTGCAACACACCCTATCTGGTGACCGTCAGTCGATCTTCCCCCACACCATCGTCGTGCTCGAGGATCAGGCGGAAGCGTCCCTCGTGGAGTTCTTCGTTTCCGGTGATACCAAGTCGCAACTCGCTTCCGGCGTGAATGACTTGCACGCCGGTCAAAACGCCAAACTCACTTACGTCGGTGCGCAAAACTGGTCCGACGATACGTTGTCGTTTCAAGCCAACAGCATCCACGCCGAGCGTGATGCCCACATCCAGTGCCTCAACGTCCACCTCGGCGGCCGTCAAGCCCGCCACGAGTCCCATTCCCGTCTCGCCGGCCCCGGCTCTCACTGCGACATGCTCGCATTGACCGTGGCCAAAGAAGCGCAGGAATTCGACCAACGCACCCTGCAGACCCATCAAGCACCACACACCACATCGAACTTGCTCTACAAGAACGCGCTAATCGATACGGCCAAAACCATCTTCTCTGGTCTGATCGTGGTTGATCCCGATGCCCAGCAAACGGACGCCTACCAAACCAACCGAAATCTGCTACTCTCCGACAAGGCCGAAGCCAATAGCCTACCCGGTTTGGAAATCCAGGCCAACGACGTGAGATGCTCCCACGGGGCAACCTCCGGTCGGGTGCCGCCAGAACAGGAGTTCTACCTGCAATCGCGCGGAATAGATCCCGCGAAAGCACACGAATTGATCGTATTTGGTTTTTTTGAAGAGGTGCTCAGTCGCCTCGATAACGAACAGCTGCACACCGTGTTGAGTGACCTAATCCAATCCAAATTTAAAAAATCATGAGCAGTCCCATGAAAGACCGTGATCGCACGCTCTCGCGTGACGTGACCGCCACCCAAATTCCATCCGGCGACAAACACCCGTTGTCAGCCGGCTCGAAGGTTTTCATCCACCAAGTCCTCGGAGGCAGCTACACCGTCCAAACCGACGTCGGTCTCTACAAGCTAGACAGTGGTGATGCCGATGCGATCGGTGAAGAGGTCGTGATCGATGAGATCATCGCCTCCACCACCACGGATGGCTCGCCCGATCCAGAAGCGGTTTGGGACCAACTCAAGAAAGTCTTCGATCCGGAAATCCCCGTAAACATTGTCGATCTCGGACTCGTCTACTCGATGGATGTGATTGAGCTCGAGGATAACCAGGGCTACAAAATCGAAGTGGCGATGACCCTCACTGCCCCCGGATGCGGCATGGGGCCCGCCATCGCAGAAGACGCCAAATCCAAGGTAATCCTCGTTCCTGGCGTAAGTTCCGCCGAGGTGAACCTCGTGTGGGAACCCGCTTGGACGCAGTCCATGATCAGCGAAGAAGGAAAGATGGTCCTAGGACTTATCTAATTCTGTTTCTAGCACGTAGCAGCTAGATGGCCGGATCTCTTTATTCATATTTATGGCTCAACTTTCAGGATCGGCTCGCACATTCGCAGAACGCTACTGCGAAGCCCACGGCCTAACGTCTGAGCAATTTGATGATCATTTTCTGGCCTGCGTGCTGCATCGCCCACTCGGATGGATTTGGCCCTTGGTGCGCCCATTCGCAAAACAACGATTCGAAGTTGATCGGTTCTGCATCCGCATGGTTGGGAAATACTCCTCGCATCGAAAGCTGAATGAAGAATTGGTGGAATTTTCTTACCACCCCCATAATCGCAATTTTTGGCGGCAATACGCCGGTTTTCGCCTATCGACCCACCGCGTCAGCCGGGCGTTACGCAATTTACCGAGTTAACACCCCGCCCCGCCGCGAATCACTTCCTCCGCTTGCCAAACTCTTAGGAGCATTTCACCGTTATCTTTTCCATGAATTTTTCAAATCTACAAACTAGTCTCAACGAAGCCACTCCACGACTCGATGACGATGATGAGGACGACGCCGAGGTCTCGGCTAAAGCTCCCGGATCGATTTCCACATTGATTCAAAAGAAGTTTCTCGATCAGAGAAAAATCTTCCTTTGGGGCGCTGTGACTGACGAGTCTGCGAAGGACCTCACGGAAAAAATGTTCTATCTCGAGACGGTGGATGCCGGAAAAGACATCACGTTCTACCTCAACAGCCCTGGCGGATCGATAACCGCAGGTATGGCGATCTACGATACGATGAAACTCATCACGTCACCGATCACCGTAGTAGTAACGGGTATGGCCGCCTCGATGGGCTCTATTCTGCTTTCCGCAGCACCCAAGGGAAGCCGCCTGCTTTACCCGCACTCTCGTGTTTTGATCCACCAGCCGTTGATTTCGGGACGTTTCGTCGGACCTGCGACCGACATCAATATCCAAGCTCAAGAGATGGAAAAAATGCGCGCCGAATTGAATCAGATTTTGGCCGATGCTTCAGGTCAGCCAATCGAGCGTATCAATCAGGACACCGATCGTGACTTCTACCTGAACGCCCAAGAGGCTATCGAATACGGACTCGCCGATAAGATCGTCGAGAAATTCTGAGTCTCAGGCCAATCTACTTGGCCGGTGGACTCGCGGGATTTGGTTCAGGCGTAAGACGACGGTGTTCTCGCTCCCATTCGACCTTCAGCATAAATTTGCATGCATCCGTGGAGGCTTTGATCGCTAGAGGCAGCCACGTGCGCTTGAGATCATCCGGTAGATTTTGAGCGAACAGCAACGACCACACCTTCACCGCAGTTTTTGCGTCGTCCCATTCGAGGAGCTGGGCGCCAATCGTTCCTAGTAAACCGATTTTATCGGGACGCACTCGACGTAAAAAACCAACCATCCCTAGCTGCTGAACCGCGCCGACTTGATCTCCGGCAGCTGCTTTCAATTGCGCAAGTTCCCAAGCCATCGCGAGAGAAGGAAACGCCCGGTTGGCTTGGGCGGTCTGTTGCAATTGCTCGGCCGAAGGTCCGTCTTCGGTGGGTTCAAATTCAGCTAGTTGGCGTAGCGCCACATAGGAGGCAAATCGGAGCGGCATATCCTCGAGCCCCGCAACCTGCTCTGGCAGAGTTATGGTTGTGGGCCGATAGAGTGGATCGCCAACCGCCATAGCCTGCCATGAAAGCACGGGCATCGAGAAGTAGATCGCCTCTCCCCAAGTAGCCCCCGCCAAAAGTGCGGCAATCAACATATGGGGATGGTGAGTAAACTCCATATACGGCTCATAAACATTGCCCACTGTTCCAGCCACCCCGTGAGCAACTAAAGGTCCCGTCCATCCACCGCCATTCTGCAAGCGTAGCGATTTGGCCGAGTAGCTGTGCAGGTGCAGCGCGATGGCTCCGGGGGCAAATTGAAAGCCGGGTAAAGAAAACGGTCCATTGATTCCTCCCGCATACCAACCGAGATATACGGCCACGGTATCCGCCCGGTCAGCCTTGCCCAGAGTCTCACGATTCCGATCTACCTGTGGTTTCCATTTCGCAGCGGTGAGAATTCTAGCGGCCTCCTCAAACCACTTGTCCCCGTTTTTGTGGGGTCCCCCGATGTCGATAATTCCTCGTCCGATCCAACCGCGTTCTTCGGCTTCGATCGCCGACTCCACCAGACGTCGGATCTCAGGATAAGTCGGACCGTCAAGACGCGAAACCCGCACGACCCCATCGTCGCCAAACAAACCCAAGTCAGTCTTCCCAAACAGAGGGTTACTCACGAAACCATCCCGCTGGGGCGCGCTGACGTTGAGCAAGGACAGCTCCGAATCCACCGACGCGTGATGCGGTTTTAAATTACTACTTATCCCGTTCGGTGCGTCCGCGGGTAGGTCAGCGGTCTGACGAATTTTCAACGGCACTCCCCGACACGTCACGAGGTAGGAAATACGGTGACCCGCGGTGCTCAGTTTCCGCCGACCCACTTCATCGAAAAGCTCCATTCCGATCGCTTCCAGCCAATCGTTGGCAATCAACCAGCTTACCAACGGTGTGTAGAGACGGACCACATACTGATGCCAATCGATCTCTTCTCCGGCGGGTAAGTCCAACGCCACGATGTTCGTTCGCGGTATCTCCCGGCGATCGGCATAGTAACGCGCCAAATCAACGGATTCCGGGTCATTGGAATTGGCTACGATAACGACACGTTTCGCTTCGTCCGCAACCGGGCTAAACTCCACTTTGGCCGCCCCGCCCACCAACGCCAATGCGCCAGCTACATATGAACGGATGATCCACTTGAAAAGTCGCATGCCTTTAATCTTAGCCTCGAGCTAGACGCCAACCCAGCCAGGTCGCACCAACACATATCAAAACCGAAACCACGACATAGAGCATCGCGACCCCCATCTGCCCCTGACGAAGCTGTTCCAGGGTCTGCCAACTGAAGCTAGAAAACGTGGTAAATCCGCCGCAAAACCCGAACGCCAAAAAGGCCTGCCAGTGACCATTGGATTCACCGGGTGGTCCCAATCTCGCCAGCACCCAACCAATGATCAGTGATCCGGCGACGTTAGCCGCCATCGTGCCCCAAGGCAGTCGCCCTACCGGCGTTATTTCGCTCACCAAAACTCGCACAATCGAGCCAAGCCCACCGCCGAGCCCGATCAAGAGGAGATGTGTGAGTGAGATCATGATTTGGGTTGAACCGCCTGCACCTGATTCGCGTAAGCCACGATTCCATTGGCGATCGCCTCAGCAATCTCACCGCGTCGATGCGGCGACGCAATCTCTCGCGCTTCTTCCTCGTGGGAGAGAAATCCCGCTTCAATCAAGATCGCCGGCATCTTTGCGAGTCTCAGGACAGCAAAACGCGCTCGTTTCAGGCCGCGATCCACGGTGCCCAATCGATCGATCAAAGCCCGGTGAACCTCGGCACCAAGCACCGCGTTCCAGGGGTCGGTATCATTACCCGATTCTGGCCCCAATCCAGCAATCGGAGTGGCGGCATCACCGGTGGACCGCTGTCGGGCCGGGGTGAGCACGTAGGTTTCCGTGCCCTGCGCGTTGGGGTTTCCCGCTGCATTAAAATGAATGCTCACGAACAAATCGGCTTCCTCCAATTGAGCCATGACCGCCCGCTGCCCCTTCTCGAAAAACGTATCATCCTCCCGGATCTGCCTGATCTCGAATCCTTGCTGAGCCAAAATCGCGCCCAATCGCAGCGCAACATCGAGAGCGATCTCCTTCTCACTTAGGGCCAACGGATCGCTATAAGTCCCGCGATCTTGGCCGCCATGTCCCGCATCGATCATGATACGCCGCACGGGACGCGCCTCCGCCTCAAATTCGCGTTGCCGTAATAGCGGGCGAAACAGTTTCTCCACATCGATTCGGCTCACCCATAATTCACCGCCATAGGCCTTGGCACCATCGCCCATGAACACCCGCAGGCCGTTGAATCGAAACTCCCGCGAGTCGTGTTGGAGTTCGAGAGAGTTCCAGACGTTTGCAAATGTCTGCGCGCCTTCGACCGACATCCGTTCCGCCGGAATTCCCCAGCTACGCATCACGGGAGCCAAAGCCACATAATCATCGGGCGGCCTTGGAGGTGCGGCGGACTCATCGGCCGCGTGAATTCCCAGGGGAATTAACCCAAGGGAAATCCAAAGAATAAAATAACTAGATCGTCGCGAGCGACAGAGTCGTTCCGGACTCACGACACGAGGCGGCTCAGCTCTCTTTGGGAGTTTCCTGCTCATCCGATGCATCCGAAGGTTCGGGCACCGCAGTGAGGTCGGGCATATCCCTTTCCCTGGTCTTGGCCACTTCTGGGGGCTTAGGCTTAGGGGTAAAATACTTCAGCTTCCGCTTATTCGCCGGGTGAGGCGTCATCATCATGTTAATCTGACGACCATTAAGCTTCGGGTCACCATCCGCGTAGCCCATGCCATCAAGTTCGCCGATAGCGCGCTTCATGACTTGGAAGCCAATCTGAGTGTGCGCCATTTCACGGCCGCGGAACTTCAGACGAAGTTTAACCTTAGAGCCATCGTTGAGGAACTCTTCGGCGTGACGCAGTTTGGTGATCAAATCGTGATCATCAATACGGGGGGAAAGTTCGACCTCCTTGATCTTGCTCGCGGTCACCTTGGAGTTGGAAGACTTCTTCTGCTCCTCGTAGACATACTTGCCGAAGTCCATGATACGACACACCGGCGGTGCGGCATGCGAAGCGACTTCAACCAAATCCAGATTGAATTGTTGGGCCAACTTCATCGCATCATCCGTCTGCATCACACCGAGCTGTGTGCCCTCGGGTGAGATAACGCGGATCTTGGGAACCCGGATGCGCTGGTTGCGCCGAATATGCCCGTAAGGGTCGCTGTTTCGGCGGTAATTGCGTCCGCCAGTGCGACGTTTGCCGCCGCCAAAAGAAAAGGATGTAGCCATCAAATATTAATCAACTCAGTATAAAGGTCCGATCGGTTTTCACCGCCCGGCCGCCCGAACACAACCCATAAGTGGTTACGATTGATCGGAGATGTGCTTTCCCCTTCAAATGGTGCGGATTAGACACTGAAGCTCTCACCACAGGAGCAACTCGCTTTGGCATTGGGGTTGGTGAATTTGAACCCGCCAGCGATCAACGCCGCCGAATAATCGAGCTCCGTGCCTTTAAGATAGAGGGCGGTCTTCGGATCGACCAACACCGTAGCCCCACCAGATCGAACGAGTATGTCGCCTTTTCGTGATTTACCAGTGAAACGGAGCTTGTAGCTGAGCCCGTTGCACCCGCCCCCCGTAATAGCGATCCGGAGAAACTCGCCCATCTGCTCCCGCGCAATCAAAGCCGACACCTTGCCTCCAGCTGCTTCGGTTACGCTCACCAACTTTTCATTCCCCTCGCGCACACCCTCTGGGAGGGCCGGAGCAGATGGTGGTGTGACGATGGCAGTAGACATATTTCAACCACACTATTGCTCCACTTGATTTCATATCAAGCCAGACCAGCAATCTGCCAAATATTCACCTCAATAGCTGCTAGATATTATCCTTCGTCGCAGGTATGCCCTCAATCAGGTCGGCCTCCCATCAAGGTTCGCGATACAGGTCGTCCAAAATCGGCACCAAAATGCTCCGACCTGATGTAAATTGCCCATCCTCATCACGATAACCATCGACTAAACTGGCTATGCACTTTCGCGCCGCATCCCGAAACTGTTCCGCAGGCACATCGTCGGCAATCTTACGCACCGCATCCCTCGCCCGACTCACCGCCAATACGCATACGCTCACGTCATATTCGCTGCTCGCCGCCTGTTGGCTGTGATTATCTAGCAGGGCAAAAACTCTTTGGCGTTCAGTATCCATCACATTTTTCTACGACCGTGGTTGACTACTCAAGCGTCTAGCCAAGGTCACCGCCCGTTCAAAACTCCGTTCGTTCGCAATGCCTCGTCCAGCGATGTCAAACCCCGTGCCATGGTCGGGACTTGTCCGCACAAAAGGCAGGCCCAGGGTCACATTCACTGCATTGTCGAAATCGACCGTCTTGAGAGGACCGAGCCCTTGATCGTGATACATCGCCACGACCGCGTCGAAATCGCCCTTGATCGCCCGTCCGAAAACCGTGTCTCCAGGCAACGTCCGAGACAGTCCGGGAACCTTCGCACGTAATCGGTCGAGCACCGGATCGATCAACTCTGCCTCCTCTCCGCCCAAGAGCCCCGCCTCACCCGCATGTGGATTAAGACCGCAAACTGCGATACGAGGTTCGGCGATACCGTCGACCGTTGCCAACTGCACCGCAGCTTGAACCGCCCGTTCGATCGCAGCCGGAGTCAACGCGCCGCCAACCTTCGCCAGGGGCAAATGCCATGTCACCAACGCTACCCGCAAATGATCGCTGCGAAATACCATCACCGGGTCGCCCCCCCACTTAGTTGCAAAAAATTCCGTTTGACCGAGATGCGGATATCCGACCGCCGCTAGCGCCGACTTGCTGACTGGGCCCGTGACCACTCCGGTAAACCGGCCGTTCTGACATCCAGTGGCTGCATACTGCATCGCATCCCAAGCCAATTGCGCTCCCGCGGCTTCCGGTCGACCGGGATTGAGTTCAAATCCGACGGGTCCGACCGGAGACTTCCCAATATCGTCAGGCAAACTTTCCAACCACTTCATCGGTCCGATCACTTCGACCTCGATCGAACGATCTCGATCAACGAGCCATCGCTCGATAACTTCCGGCCCGACTCCCGCCGGATCACCACACGTTATCGCTAAGGGCAGCATGTCATGGACCGTTTCAGACATCGGAGGAACGGGCGAACCCTCGTTTTCCACCAGCAAAAAATTCGAGGAATTCGAGCACGGGTTCGGAAAGTGAAGCCGCTACCCTCTCGGCGGCTCTTGGCCGCGGATTACCTGGTTCACCGAGCACCGCCCGATAACTTTCTTTGATTTCCATGATAACCTCACGCGACCAACCCCGGCGCTTGAGGCCAATCAAGTTTAGTCCCGTTAACTCATCACGCTCGGCAACCATGCAATACGTCGGAACGTCTTTCGTAATCCGCGCCAAACCTGCGATCATCGCCACGGCTCCGACGCGACAGAATTGATGAATTCCGGCACCTCCACCGACAAAGGTAAAGGCCCCCACCTCCACGTGTCCGGCCAACATCGCATTGTTCGCCAAGACCACATCGTGAGCGACCGTGCAGTCGTGACCGATGTGACTGCAGGCCATCAAAAAACACCTTTCACCAACCGTCGTTGCTTGCCCTTCATACATCGAACGATTCAAAGTAACTGATTCTCTTACGATAGTTTCCGATCCTAAATTCACATAGGTTGGCATGGCGGAATCGAAACTTAAATACTGCGGATCCCCGCCCACCACGGCACTCGGATGAATCACGACGCGATCACCGATTCGCGCCCATTTGGTGACAACCGCTCCCGCCATGACTTCGACGTCGACGCCGAGTTCAGCTCCATCGTCTACGTGCGCTGCGGAATGAATCTTAGTGGCCATAAGTTATTGGAATTGGCGGGATATAAGTGTGCATCGCAAACCTGACGAAATACTCAATCTCCAACATCAGCTTGCCCCGACTTCCGACCAAACGGCCGAGACAACCTCACTATCGATTTCCTCTCGAGTAACGGCCCGTCCAATCGCCTCCATCACGACAAACCGCAGTCGGCCCGCGCGCACCTTTTTGTCACTCGACATGGCCGTAAGCAACGCCTCCTGGGAAATCGGTTCCCGCAATCGAATCGGCAAATCATGAGCCGAAAGGACCACTTCAACCCGCCCCACAACCTCTGCGCCAATTAACCCAAGTGCGACTGATAAGCGCGCCGCCGCCACGAGGCCAATCGCAACGGCTTCACCATGTAAATAGACACTGTAACCAGCCACCTTCTCAATTGCGTGACCGAAGGTGTGGCCGAGATTGAGCAAAGCGCGTCCGTCGGTTGCAGCGGTTTCGAACTCGTCGGCCTCCACGATCTCGGCCTTCGCCACACAACAGCGCCGGACCACCGCCGCAAGTTCAGGACTATCAACGGTCAACGGCGTCGCTTCCAGCTGTTCAAAGAGCTTCGCGTCACCCAACAGCCCATATTTAATGACTTCCGCCATGCCAGCTGCAAACTCCCGGGCAGGCAAAGTGTGCAACAACCGTGTCGCAACGAACACCTCGCGGGGTTGGTGAAACGCTCCTACCAAATTCTTGCCGGCGCCTAAATTGATCCCGGTCTTCCCACCCACCGAACTGTCGACCATGGCGAGCAACGTCGTGGGCACTTGGATGAAGTCCACTCCGCGCAAGTAACTCGCCGCCGCAAACCCCGCCAAATCGCCCACCACCCCGCCACCAAAAGCGATGACAACGCCGCCTCGGTCCATTTTCTGGGCAGCCAAGAAATCCCACACCATCCCCAATCGAATCGCCGATTTGGCAGTTTCACCGGCCGGCACAGGGCAAATCGCCGCCGCTCCCGCAATTTTTGCCAGAACCTCGGATTGCGCGGTCACAATCGTCTCATCCGTCACGATCACGAGCTTACGCCCCTCTTCACGGAGCGCACCCAGCCGACTCCCCAACTCTTCCGATAGGTCGTCCCCAAATCGGATCGGGTAGCTACGCTGGCCAAGATTTACCTGCAAAGAATCGGGCATGACTTGGTTAAACGGTTCTCAGCCTTCGCGGTCAACTCGCTCCTAAGAATGCCGAATTTTCGGCCGTATTCACCCAGTTTGGAGCAAACCAATGAATATTCGTAAATTTTTTACCAGTTTTTTTCGCCAAAGACTGTCAACAACGATCGACGGCTGGCAAATACCCTAGATGATTTAGGGATACCCAGATCCCTTTTGTGTCACTCCCCGGCAAAATGAAAATCTCCCGTTTTCCAATACTCACCCTCTCAATCGCTCATCTGTTCTGCATCGTGGGCTCAAGGCAACAGTCACAACAAAAACTCCGGCGACACCAATTGGACCAACAATGCCGGCTGGGACACCGGCAATATTCCTGGGCCAGCCGATACCGCCATTATCAATAGTGGCACTCTCAACGTTTCGGGGGCCCAGTCTATCGGCAGGATTCCACTAAACGGGGGGAATTTAGTCGGTGATACAAGTGCCGCCGTCGATTCGTTAACTCTGAACGGGGCCGAAAGTAGTTCCGAGTGGTCGACTGGAACAGTCGAAAAAATCACCCTCTTTATCGGCGAAAACGCCATCATCGATTTGGATGGCACTGGTGTGAAAATACTATCGGCCGCCATTCTTGAGATCGATCGCTCGGATGGAGCCGGTGTGGTCAACTGGACGTCCGGCCAACTTCGACTCGATACGAACAGTGTGATCAAAAACTCTGGTGAATTTAATGATAGTGCCAGCAGTCTGATGAATACTGCCTCCGGCGGCGTCGGAACATTCACCAACGAGTCCACCAGAGTATACAATAAAACCGCTAGTCGCTCGACCGAAATTGACGTCACTTTCGATAATCACGGTCTGGTCAATATCGACGCAGGCACGCTCATTATCGATGGCGGAGGCACAAATTCTCCCACGGGGACATTTGCCGCGGTTAGTGGAGCGGAAGTAATATTCCATTCGACTTACGGTGTCACCGACGCCGCGAAACTTACGGGAGCGGGTCAATATTCCCTGCAATCGGACATCCTGGTTCTAGACGGAACCCTCAGTGCCTCTAACTTTCACGTCGAAGGAGGAACCTTAAAAGGCACCCACACGATCACAAATGGCGCGACTTGGACGGACGGGAATTTCAGCTCCGGCACGACCACGAATGCTTCGGGTTCGGTCCTGAATCTAAGCAACTCCCTGAGTAACCAAGTGGACGATCACGACATCATCAACCAAAGCGGTGGCACCGTTTATTGGACCAGCGGAAATATCGACGCTCGAACCGGATCGGTGATCACAAATCAAGGCACCTTCAAAGACACCGCGGATAAACTATTCGTCACCAATTCGGGCGCTGTTGGCAGTTTTCAGAACGATGCTTCCGGCACTAACAACAAGAACGGATCTGGCACCACCGAGTTTGACGAAACCTTCAACAACGACGGCGAGTTCAGTATCACCACCGATGGCACCTTCTCCTCCAGCGCCGACGACTTCACCTTGGTCAACAATGGCACGATTAAGAAAACCGGCAGCATCGGCACCACCACCATCGACGTTCCTTTCACCAATAACGGCCTCGTCACCGCACTGACCGGTAACTTCCACTTCACCGACACGCTCACTTTCGGCGATGGCGGTAAACTGGGCGGCGGCGTGCAATTTGATGCTCCCCTCACCCTCCCAACCAATTCGACTCTCCAAGGCAACGGCACCATCACCGGCACTATTATAACTGGCGGCAAAGTTTCTCCCGGTAACAGTATCGGTACCCTCACCATCACCGGAGACTTAAACCTCCTCAGTTCGTCCAGCACCTTCATCGAAGTGGACGCATCGACCACCGCCGGTTCGGCTGACTTGGTCAATGTCAGCGGCAATCTCACCCTGGGCGGCAATCTCTCCTGGAACTTGCTTTCAACCCTCGATCCGGTGACCACGAGCATGTTCACGCTCTTCACGGCTAACAACCTTTCCGGGTCTTTTGCCAACGCCACTCACGGCACGCGGTTATCCACCGCTGATGGGCATCGCTCATTCATCGTGAACTACGGATCCGGCAGCACTTTCGACGCAAATAGCGTGATCTTTTCCAGCTTCGAATTCACCCCCGTCCCCGAGCCCTCAACTTGGGCTCTCATGTTCACCGGGTTGATGATCATCACGTGGCAATCTCGCCGCCGCCGGGGCTGAGTCCCTCAGCTCCTCGGATTCGATACTTCTCGAGCCCACTCTTTTTAAGCGGGAAAGGGGGCCTTCTCGCTGAGACCAAAAAATCGACCACTGTTGAAGGGGTCTCCCCCTCCTGCCGTCATAACGTAGTGCCTGACTCTTCGCAAGATACTGGGCAAGATGTGAACCCCCATCTTGCCGCGCGCATCGACGGCGAGCTCACCCGCCTGCTCTTCCGGTCGGCGGGATTTGGCTTATTATCCAACTTTGCCCTATCAGCTCTGTTTGCTTGGGGCATCTGGGATTATTTTGATCATACTCTCCTCTTAATTTGGGCGGGTGCTTTCACCCTCGTTACCGCTGGTCGGGTGGGGATTCAGATCGCCCACAAAAGAGCGGCCCCAACGGTAGAACGGCTACCTGATTGGCGAAAATATTTCATCACTGGATCCACCCTGTCGGCCATGTGCTGGGGAGCTGCGGGTTGGACGTTCATGAACTCCGATGATCTGATTCCTCGGGTCTTGGGTGTATTGGGGATTGCAGGACTCAATGCCGGTGCCGCCCGATCATTGGGCTCAGTTCGCATTGCCTATATCCTCTACGTTATATTCTCACTCGGTCCCACCGTGGGAAGATTTATCACTTACGATGAGGCCGGCAGCACCACCCTCATCATCTGTTCGGTTCTCTACGCCTTGTTCCTAATCAATACCGCCAAGGATCATCACGGAGACCTGCAACGACTATATAATCTGATTTTCAAAAATGAAGATCTCGTCGTCACGTTGCAGGAATCGACTGAAAAGGCTGATTCAGCCAATCGGCCCAAAAGTGATTTCCTCGCGGTGATGAGTCACGAAATCCGCACGCCCATGAACGGTGTGATCGGCATGCTCGATGTGCTGAGCAGTTCCGATCTCACCGCAGAGCAAACGGACCAAGTAAGAGTTGCCTCACAATCCGCCGACTCATTGCTGCGCTTGCTCAATGACATTCTGGATCTCTCGAAAATTGAGAGCGGCAAATTAAAGTTTGAAGAAACCCCTTTCGCCACTCGGCGCCTCATTTCCCAGATCGTTGACCTGCTGCCCCCCCACCGCCAAAGCAAAGAACATTGAACTAAAAAGCGAAGTTTCGCGAGACGTGCCGGCTCAACTCATTGGTGATCCACTTCGCCTGCGACAGTGCATCATCAACCTGGTCGGCAATGCCATCAAGTTCACGTCGATTGGGTCCGTTTCGCTACGCATCGGAATCACTTCCTCACTGGACCCCGCTAATTGCCGCTTGGTCATTCACATTTCCGATACCAGTATCGGGATGGATGAAGAAGGCATATCCAAACTCTTTCAGAAATTTAGTCAGGCCGATAGCTCCACCACGAGACGATACGGCGGCTCCGGTCTCGGACTTGCCATATCGCAACATCTTGTTCGGCATATGGGCGGCGAAATCAAAGCCACGAGTGAACCCGGCAAAGGCTCCCAATTCACCTTCGAGGCCGAACTCCCGATCGACAAAACTGATATCGCCGATTCGGCCAACCCCGTTAAGAGCACCCCACGTTCAATCGAAAAAGGAAGATCTGCTCGAATCTTGGGAGCCGACGATGATCGGGTGAACCACATGGTCTTCAAACAGATGATCGGCCTACTCGGTCACGAAACGGTCGCCGTGAAGAACGGCCAAGAAGCCGTTACCAGTGCTCGCAACGAAGAATGGGATCTCATTCTCATGGACGTGCAAATGCCGGTGATGGACGGTGTCGAGGCCACTCGTATTCTGCGCAGCGATCCCGCCACGGCGTCGATTCCCATCATTGCAGTCACCGCCAGCATAATGTCAGCGGAACAATCCCATTATTTGGACAGCGGCTTTTCCGCCGTTCTGCCCAAACCTCTCCGACGTGAGACCTTAAAATCGTGTCTCGATCATTGGTTAAAAGCCTGATCGCACCATTCTCGGTCTTGTTCTGAAGCCGGAGCGTGGTTTTATAGCAACGCTCCCATCAACGGGAACCGAAACCACCTTTATTATGACCGATACTGTCCGACCTAAAAAAGTCGCCCTACTCACCGCCGGAGGTCTCGCGCCTTGCCTCAGCTCTGCCGTGGGCAGCCTGATCGAAAGGTATACCGAAATCTCGCCCGAGATCGAACTCATTGCCTACCACAGTGGCTACAAAGGACTTTTGCTGGGCGATAGTTACAAGGTTGATCCCGCCGAGCGGAAGAACGCCGCGTTACTCCACCGCCACGGCGGCAGCCCCATCGGTAATAGCCGGGTAAAACTCACCAACGTCGCAGACTGCGTAAAACGGGGTCTCGTCGCCGAAGGCCAGGATCCTCAAAAAGTCGCAGCCGACCAACTCATCAAAGACGGCGTCGACGTGCTGCACACCATCGGTGGCGATGATACCAATACCGCCGCAGCCGATCTCGCCGCCTACCTGGCCGAGCACGATTACGGACTCACCGTGATTGGTCTGCCCAAGACCATCGATAACGATGTCTTCCCCATTCGCCAATCCCTCGGCGCTTGGACCGCCGCCGAACAAGGCGCGCGATTTTTTCGCAACGTAGTTGCCGAGCATAACGCCAACCCGCGCATGCTCATTATTCATGAGGTCATGGGTCGCAACTGCGGCTGGCTGACCGCTGCCACCGCGGCTGACTACGAAAAGCTCCTCGATGCCGAATCATTCCTCCCCGGCCTCGGTCTCTCCCGCGCCAATCTCTCGGTTCATGGCGTATATATTCCAGAGATGGAACTGGACCTTGCTGGCGAAGCTACCCGTCTGGGCGCTCTGATGGATGCCAACGACAACGTGAACATTTTCATCAGTGAAGGCGCTGGAGTTGAAAGTATCATAGCCGAAATGGAAGCACGTGGCGAAGCGGTCCCACGCGATGCCTTCGGTCACGTAAAACTCGATGCGATCAATCCAGGTAAGTGGTTCGGCGAGCAATTCTCCAAAATGCTCGGTGCCGAAAAAGTGCTCGTGCAGAAAAGTGGTTACTACTCCCGGGCCGCTCCCGCCAATGATCGCGATCTCGCCCTCATCAAAGCGTGCGCTCATCTCGCAGTCGATTGCGCCTTGCGACGCGAAAGCGGTGTCATCGGTCACGACGAAGACCAAGCCGACACCCTTCGAGCCATCGAATTCCCCCGCATCAAAGGCGGCAAACCATTCGACCCGCAGACTCCTTGGTTTAAGGATCTCCTCTCGAATATTGGCCAACCCGTCGGCCGCACTCTCGAAACCTCTCACTAAATCATGCCCGCGACACTCCATTTCCCCACCGCAGTTTACTGCGAACCGCTGCAAAAAATCGGGCTCAAACGAATCAACAGCGAGATCGCCACGGAATGTGATCAGTTGTGCGACTTCGATGACGCCGGTCGCGAATGGTCGGAAAAAAATTATCCGGGAGGCTACACCAGCTACGCATCGATGAATCAGCTACATCGCTTCTCATCCACCTTTGAGACCCTAGAGCGTAAGCTGGCCAAACACGTGAAGGCTTACTCCAAGATCTTGGATTTTGACCTAAAAGGTCGAGAGGTCTACATGTCCGACTGTTGGGTCAATATGATGCCACCCGGCACCACTCACGGCCTGCACCTTCATCCGCAGTCCTTCATTAGCGGAACCTACTACGTGCAAACCCCGGCGGATTGCCCTGGAATCAAATTCGAAGACCCCCGACTCGATCGGTTCATGGCCGCCCCCCCCCGCAAGGCCAAGACCTCTCCCGCCAACGAAACGTTTGTCACTTACCCGGCCGTCGCCGGCAATGTGGTGCTCTTCGAGAGCTGGCTGCGCCACGAGGTGCCGGCAAACCAATCCGACGAAGAACGAATTTCTATCAGTTTCAATTATGCCTGGCGCTGAACCCATCAACCCAGTCGAAGCCGTGGTCGCCCGACAGCTCGATGCCTACCACCGCCACGATGTCGATGATTTCGTCGAATGTTTCAGCCTGGACGTCGAGATCGTCTCGGATGGCTCCGACCAGAAACTGGTCGGGCGCGAAACGATGCGCACGCGCTACGCGGCCATGTTTCAAAAATTCCCCCGCAACCGCTGCACCCTGCTAAGCAGAGTGGTGGTGGGCCATCACGCGGTAGACGAGGAACTCATCGAAGGTCGCAACGAACCCCCGTTCCGAACCGCAGCGATCTACACCATCAAAGATGGCCTGATTGCTCACGTGCGCTTTTTAAGTCGCGAAACCATGAGCTGAGCATCGACGGAGAAACGAACACGTAGACCAAATATTTTTGATTTCTCCTCTCGGCGATTTGCCAATCTCAATTCGTTGATAACGTTGGAAAGTAGCCGAGTTAGTATCTACAGCACATCTTCCTATCATGCTCATAATTCGTCGAATTGTTGATCGTCGTCGTTCATACACCGCCCTTTTTTTGAAGGGCGAGAAACCTCATATTTTCCCGACCGACGACGTTCAACACGCTCGGATTCTCCAAATCTACAAACAGGACCGACGCTACGAGGACGTATGCAATGACTTCACCGACTTTCGCATCGGGGATGACTCCGCGCCCCCCAAAGATTCCACTTAGGTTTAGGCACCCTGCTTCATCGCGATTACGGTAATTCTTAAGGGGTCGAGGGCGGGAATAAGTCCCGCCCCACCCAGCAGAAGGCTGATCAGGATGCGTCGGTCTTACGGCTAGCATGCGGTGTAACCACATGAACAGTCTCTACAGAATTGCGCTGAAGTTAGTTTGCGAACAACTTGAACCGGTTCAAACTATTCATATGAAGAAGATCGAGGTTACCGACGATGTCTACGATGCACTCAAGAAACTAACGTCAGATTTCAATCAACAGCCCAATGATGTCCTCGCTAGCCTACTCGATCTACCTCACGCCAACGTCACCTCCCATGACCCATTGATCCGATTTCTCGGTTCAGGTAAATTTCGGGCGCTGCACAAAGATGCGGACAAATATCTCTCGATCCTGGGCTGGGTGGCATCACAGCACCCGGCGGACTTTCGAGAATACATTATTTTTCTGAATCGAGGCCGCCGGCACCTTTCGATGTCACGAGAAGAAATTCTCGAACAAAGTCGTTACAATCAAGCCCGTCAGATTCCCGACACGCCCTATTGGGCGATCATGAATATCGACACCCCCACCAAACGACGTTTTCTCACCCGGGTGTTGGATTTCTGTGGTTACGCCGAGGCGTTGGTCGAATACACCTGCAACGCGATCGGAATGAGTCGCCCCGCAAGCCGGTTTCGTTTTTTGCGGTCCTAGTCTTCGCTCATTTCAAGCTTCCGCCTAACGCTCTGGGGGTCCAACTTGCGAGCGTGGCCGCAAAACCTCCCACCACCACCACCGCCGCCGCCGGCGAAGACGAACTGAAGCGACGAAATCTGCGTAACTTCTTCGCTTCGATCCGCTACTCGGTCGACGGGTTTTTGGCTGCGTTGAAACACGAACCGTCTTTTCGCGAAGATTTCCTTTTCGTGATACTGCTCGTCCCCTTCGCCGTGATTCTGCCCGTGAATGCAGTATCAACTGCCGTGATGATCGGTTCGCTCCTGCTCATCATGATCGTCGAACTTTTGAATTCAGCCATAGAGTGGACCATCGATTATTTACGACCCGAGATCCATCCTCTCGCCAAACGGATCAAGGACATGGGCAGCGCTGCCGTATTCGTGGCCTATATCAACTGTATCGTCGTCTGGATCATCTTACTCTGGCCCTCTAACGCAGTCTGGCGACGGCTCGAAGAGTGGTTCGTTTGATTTCTGTCTCCCGATGAGTGCGACGCTCCGCCGATGCCTCCGACAATCATCGTCGACCGAACTGGGGCGGGTTTTATTCGCACTGCTAGGGATTCATGTCGGCGCAACTCATTCACTCTCGGCCCAGGAACCGGAGGCATTCGGTGGTGCCACCGTGTCTCTGCCGCCCTTTTACGTGGAGCCCGAGAACGGTGAAGATTGGACTCGAGTTACGTCTGGAGGATTCGAGCTCCTCACCACCAACGACCGCACGTTTGCCCGAGAGTTCACTCTCTCATACTTTCAGCAGACCCACCTAATTTCGCAAATCATTCCACTGCGATACCTCTGGGAGCCTCACATTTTCGATACGTTTATTGTGGTAAATCGAAAAAACCGCCGACTCCAGGCAGATGACGCGCTCGGCCGCATCATCGAGAAAACTCAATCCAACCTGACCTCCCGCTCGGCCCGTGAACGCTATGTGCCAAACCTACGCCTACTCAGTGCCGATAGTTCGATTAATTTCGCCTTTTTAAATGAAGGTGACCTCGGCGGAAGGGGATCCCACAGTCGCCAGTTCTTTTTTGATGATGCTCTCGCCGCACCGGGAGCATCCCGTCGCACTGCGGGGTTTCGATTCAGCACCAATCGGCTCAAACAACAACTAGCCACCCGAGCCCCCGCCCTGCCGGTGTGGGCCATCACAGGATTGGTCGATCTTTATGACCACGGCGAATTCTCCCAATTACGGATCGTCATAGACCCACTTAAATTGCCCCCCCTGGTCGTCGTTGAGGATTCTGCAACACCACCCAGCTTGGCGCTACCTTTGCTTGTTCTTCTCACCCAAACGATCCCGGATGATCGCGAGTCGAAACAAATATGGGTTAAGCACGCCCATCTATTCGTGCGTTGGTGCCTGTTTGCTGAAGATGGTAAGTTCCGGGATGCGCTTTGGAAGTTCGTGGACGACTCCGTCGTGAAGTCACCCAACGACGAACGATTCCTAACCACATTTGGACTCAGTATTGCCGAGGCTCAACTCGCGATCGAGCAGTTCTTCACCACCGCGACTTCCAAGAAGATTTCGCTTACGGCATCTCGAAATCAAAAACGACCCGACGTCAAAATTGAGCCAGCCTCTCGCATCGAGGTATCTCGGCTCTTGGCTGAGTGGGAACGTCTTGAAACCGAACATATGCGAAAGGTGTATCCCGGCCTCACCGAAACGTATCTCCAGCGAGCCCGCAAGACCATCGCCTCGGCCCGCCAAAATGGTTCCGTTTCCACTGCCCTTCAATCCACCTCTGGACTGCTCGAATACGCGGCTGGCAATACTGCTTACGCTCTCGCGGAACTCACATCCGCAGTCGAAGCCGGGGAAACGCGGCCTCTCGTCTTGCAGGTCTTGGCGCGCTTGATTTTCGAAGAAGCCACCGCCAATCAACTCGACGATGAAGCCGTGCCGATCGAAGCGGTTCAGCCTGCGATCGATCTCCTCCTGCGGGCTCACCGATCTGACTCTACATTTGTGGCCATTTATCTCGATCTATCCGAGATCTGGGACACCGCAGCTCACCCCTTGAGCGTTAACGAAGTAGCAGTTCTCGCTGCCGGCATCAGGCACTTCCCCCGTGATTTGGTATTGGTCAACCGTTTGGTGCGGATGCAGGCCGCCCGCGGAAAATGGAAAACCGCTCGTAGTATTCTACAGTTCGCCGAAACCCGCGCCATGAATGCAGAGGCCGTTCAATTCATCGCGGCACTCGGTAAGCAACTAGACGACTTAGAGCCGTCACCCTAAGCACGCTATCGCACTCGCGACATAAAGCCCACTCCGAGAAGGAGCATGGTCAAATTGGGCACCAATGCTGCCCACATTGGATCCAACGTGCCTCGTGCGCCCAACGCCGTGCTCGCTTTGAAAAATACGAAGTAGAGCAGAAACAGACCAATGGATTTGGAAACGCCTACTGCCGGATTCACTCGAACGCCCGAAACTGCGAAAGGAATGGCCAGCGAGATGATGATGAGCGCGCCCAAAGTCTCGGCCAAGAGACTGTAGTAGCGCACCGCGTATCGTTTGAGCTTCGGATCGTCCTCCGCTTGGTGATAGGTAATCACCCGTTCCAATTCAAAAAATGATAAGTCCTGAGGCCGTTGGTCAAATACCAGAATGAGTTTCGGGTCTTCGTGATAGTGACCAACAAAGTGCTCCTCGAATGGAAGGGTGCGCTGCACCTCCCCGGTCTCAGGGTCGATCCATGTTTCACGACCATCGCGGAACTGCCATCCACCTAAGGCGTCATCATACCAAGCTTCACGGGCCTGAAGTCGCGTTTTCTCCCGACGTTGCGCGTCGAGTTCCGTCACGGTCACTCCATAGCCACGAGACGTGTAGCGACTGTAGCGGTTCATGAACCACATCCGCCGTTCTTGCCGGTTATCGAAAGCCACCGAGTTGACCGACTCCACCTGATCAGCTCGCTCGATCTTTCCCTGCCCTTTGATCCTTAGATCCTGCAAAATCTCCCGCGAGGTCTCTACCGACCAAGGAATCACCGTGCCGTTTAAATACCACGTGAGTCCGCACAGCAGCACCCCCGACACCCAGATCACTCGCGTGATCCGCCAAAGACTCAATCCCGCTGCTCGCATCGCCGCGATTTCCAGATTCCGGTGCAATCTTCCCAGGGTGAACAGCAACGAAAGCAACAGCGCCAACGTCAGCACGATCGACAAAAAGCTCGGTAACTTAACCGCGTAATAAAAAACGATATCGACCACTCCTGCACCCACATAGAGGAGGTCGTCCAAATCATCATACATTGACTGCATCAACAGCATGCCGACGGTTGCACCCAGCACGAGCGCCAGAGCACTCAACCACTCTCGTAAGATGTAGCGATCAATGAGGGTCATACGATGTTCTCGATTTCAGAGGATTCGCTCTCGTTCGATTCAAGAGGGGTCATGGTCCAACCGGTGTAACCGTAGATCAGCGAGATCAACGGATTGATGAGGTTGAGGAATGCAAAGGGTAAATAGGCCAACGGAAATACGCCCAACGTCGCGAACATGTAGGCTCCGCATGAGTTCCACGGGATCAACGGGGAGGTGATGGTGCCACCGTCTTCCATACACCGCGAAAGGTTCTTTGGATCGAGTCCCATTTTGATGTAGGCCGGTCGATACATTCGCCCTGGCACCACAATGGACAAATACTGGTCCGCCGCGACGAGATTGATTCCGATGCTCGTCGCCAGCGTCGAAGCCACCAATCCTCCCCGGTTGCGGGCGAACTGCAGAATCGCTTCAGCTAATCGGGCCAACATACCGGATCGTTCCATCACCCCACCGAAGGTCATCGCACAGAGCACGATTCCAATCGTGCCATACATGCTGCTCATCCCTCCCCGCGTAAGTAGATCGTCGACCGCCACGCTGCCGGTATCCGCCACAAACCCGCCATAAGCGACCACGAGAGTCTCCGCCAAACCCATCCCTTGCAGGCCAATTGCCGCCAAACCCCCGGAAAGAATTCCCGCTACCAACGCCGGCAGGGCCGGAATCCTCATCATCACCAGTCCGAGCACCAACAATGGCGGCAGCAGCAACAGGATCGACATGTGGGTCGAGCTTTCGATTCCCGTGATAAAAACATCCAAAATATTGGAATCGATTCCCGTATCTGATTGTCGAATACCGATAATATAATAAAGCACTAGGGCGATTACCCAACTTGGGCCTGTCGTGAAAATCATATGCCGGATATGATTAAATAAATCCACCCCCACCACTCCGGGCGCCAAATTCGTCGTCTCCGACAATGGCGACATTTTATCACCAAAATAAGCCCCCGAGACAATCGCCCCAGCAGCCATCGGAAGCGAGACACCCAATCCTTGGGCCACGCCAATCAAAGCCACCCCCACCGTGCCTGCCGTCGTCCATGAACTTCCCGTGACCAACGACACCACTGCGCATATCAAACAAGCGGCCACCAAAAAATAACTGGGAGACATCAACTGGAGTCCCCACGTGATCAACATCGGCACCACTCCACTGGCAATCCAGACACCGATCAGCATGCCCACTGCCAACAAAATCAAAATCGAACCCAGCGAGTGCATGATGCCATTGACCATGCCTTGTTGAACTTCACGCCAATTTGCCCCCAACCGACCTGCCATGATAGCTGCTACTACCGTTGCCGCCGCCAAGGGAATTTGCACCGGAATGGATTCATAAAGCACTCCCCCAACCAGGGGCACTGAAGCCAAAGCAGAAAGGAGCGGTGTTATCACCACCAGCGTCGGAAGCTCATTCAGGTTCAATACCGATCCCGCCAAAAACACCACCAACGCTCCCACCGGAATGAGCGCCTCGGTTAGAGTCGGGGTTCGAGGATTTCCGGATGACTTACTCATGAGCGACAATTCCCGAAGTTAGACAACCCTGCTCGCTCGACAAAAGAACGAATTGCAACCCACGGTCAGTGTTTCAGCCACTGCCGCGCGAATTCATATTCGATATATCCGACCATTCCGGTATCTCGACACGCGGTGAGATCCGCCCGTCGCCCGGCGATCGTCTGCCCGGGGGCAAATGCCAAAGCAAAGTAGGCCTCACAGCGTTGTCCGGTAATGATATAATCACGTCCTTCATCGGCCGTCGCGAGCAACTGTTCTCGATCCATGTCGCCCAGCGCCCCTTGGAGCAGCTTCGAGATCCACGAATCCTCCTCCACCACGTCTAAAGCGTCGCGTAAGTCATCGGATCGGTCGTCACCCGCCAGTTGGCCCGCGCCATAAGCATGCAATGCCGCGAATCCCCGACGCATCGGATCGGCTAGGTCATTCTTATACCCACGTATAAATGCATCCGATGCGGCTTTCCAATTTCCCGCCATGATCTCCGCATTTCCCGCAATAAAGTTTGAATAGGCCAAGCGGCGATCACGTTTGCGCACTTCCTTCAATGCCATCGCGGCACCGACTTTATCCCCACGCACCATCGCCAATTGCAGTTGTTGTTGCGCGACCGATCGCGGATCGGTCGCAATGGGGGCATACTCACTCAGCGCCCGTTCAGCTTCGTCATACTTACCGAGGTGAATCGCACTCTCGGCTAGAAACAGCAGAGCGCTGGTTTTCTCAATATCCGTCGCCAAACCACTTTCCAACATCAACGCCGCATCACGGCGACGGCGTTCATAGTGCCCACCCACCAATGAATTCATCGGATGATCTACCGTTCCTGTCGGCTCTGCCACCGTCGTATAAATTTTCGCTCCTGACATCTGTCCATTTTCCCAATCGGAAATCATGGCTTGCGCCGCTTCCTCACCGATCAAATCGGGCAACATGAGTCGCCATACCTGGATATCAGAACTATTATGCCCTCCTCGTTGCGCCATCTGTAATCGGGAGGCTCGCAGGGCCCAATCCGTCGCGCCTACCCGGTTTAAATCAGCCACCAGTTTTTCGAAATCTTCTTCACTAAAATTGATTACCCCCGTGCCGTCCGGAGTCAGCATCTCCGCGACCCGGCGCGCCGCATCACCGGCCTCGCCATTCGCCGTTATGAGAGCCGCCCACAAGGGCTTAAATTTCTGTAACGTCTCAACCGCTCCGGGCTCGGCCGCCAAAATTTTATCGCGCATCCGTTGGTCCGTGCTCGCTGGAGTTAAATCCACTCCGGCCAGATCACATCGCATCTGTAGCACTGCCAATGCGGCCGCGGCCGATTCCGGATATCTTTGCTCCATCCGCTTGACCGGCTCCCACCGTTGATCAGCCGCAAGCCCCTCTGCCCTCAATAGTTCAATCCCTGGAGAATTAAGACCATACATCGCGATCGTGCGCCGCTGCATCACCAACTTCTGATCGATCTCTTTTTCCAACAAAGGACCCGCTCTCGACAATTCGAGAATATCAGAGGCGTTTTCAACGTGACCAGCTGCGCCCAATATCATGCCTTCGAGCACCATCAACGTCGGGTCGGTCGGATTGAGTTCCAGCATCGCTCGCCAGAAATTTGGATTCTTGCGGATCAGCGTTTCAGCATCGATCGCTTCGTAATCCGGAGTCGGCGTTGCCTCAACTTGGTTGATCAGGCTCTGCAGTTCTCCAACCAGCGCGGCGATACCGGGATTCGCAGCAGAATCGATTCGCTCAAGCGACGCCGTGAGATCTTTGACCTCTCCCCAAGCCTGGTCCTGCACATCGAGTTTGGTCGCGGCTAAATCATCCAGAGGATTCGAGAGGGAAGCGCACCCGGCCAATCCCACTAGCAGCCCTCCAGCCAGAAACTGTCTCCAATTGATTTTCATATTCAGGATGGGATCGACCAACTTGGATTGGCATCACTCGTCCAATCCTCGTTTTCTTCGTTTTCAGAATCGTCGTCAGCAGTCTCCGCCTCGGGAACTTGAGTCGGATCCCAACGCTCGGGGTCAAGTTGTCGCAAACGCAACAACGACGCGGTGTATTCCACAAAATCCACCACTCCAGTTGAGACACAATCTTCCAACAGAGAACGCTGAAGCACAGGCGAAATATCTGGTTGAAATGCTCGGTAGAAACGTTGTTCGCATACGCGACCTGCCTCCGTAATTTCGGTCACATCGCTGCCTACCGGGCTGCTCAAATTTTCTCCCTCCATGCCCCGCACGAGCATACTCACCCACTCCAAGCCTTCGCCCAAGGCACGCGCCTCCTGGATGAGTTCATCCGCGACTTTCTCATCACCCGCCAAGCGCAAAAACGCCGATGCCATCATAGCATAATAAGTCCGGTATTCCTTCGCGACGTCTTCCGATCGCGCGGATATTAAAAATACCTCCGCACCTTTGCCCCATTCTCCTTGTGAGGCGTGTGCTAGTGCTGGCAGAGCCGGGGAGGATACCAATGTCAGCTCATCAATCTCAGCGACATGTTCCTCGATACCCTGGACTCGGCCACTCCAGAGTGACACCCACACCCGCATGGGCGCGGCCGCGGCGGAAAATTCAACGGGCACTTCCGCCAACGCCTCAGTCGCTTTATCCCAACGTCCAAGATGTCCTAAAGTTTCGGCCAGGGTTATCAAAGCCGAAGTCTTGGATTCATCCGTGAGATCGGGCATCTCGAGTCGTCTCTGCACCTCCTGCAAACGACGCAAGTTTCGCTCGGTCAGAATCGGGTGCAGTGGTAACAAACTCACGCCCTCGGGCCCCTGCTCAGTCTGGAAAAAGGTCACGGGACGGATCAGCCCCGCCATGGCATCGGCTTCGAGTTGGTCGGTCTCTTCCTCACCGATCAATTTAGGTAACCACTCCCACCAAATTTGCGTATCAGACGGCACCGTAAATCCGCGCAAAGCCGTCGCCCGTTGACGGGCGAGTAGCGCCTCCGCATAGAAGCCGGTTTCGGCCAATGCTTCACCCAATCGCACCACATCCCGGCCGCCAAAGGCACCACGACTGCGACTCAAATCCTCCAACAAATCGGCTAGTGATTCAGCTGATTCGCGTTGCAACCGATCCGGCGAAAGACGCGCTCCCATCATCGGGTTATTGCGCGCAACAATGCTCCATTCATCGCGCATCTGGCCGACCAAATAATCAACGGTTTCGGTTCGAGAAGCGAGATCACCCATCGGCACCCCACTCATCTGCAGACGCACAATAATAGTCATCAATGCCCAGTCCGGGTCGCCCGGCTGGAAACTCCGGGCCGTCGCTATGACCTTGGCCACTTCCGCGGGCTCCACGTTTTTGAGCAATGAATTGCGACGCACCGATTGTTGACTTCGGACTCGACGCATTTCATCGGCCATCGAGTAAATGATTTTGTGCACGTTGGACGGCAACGCCGGCCCGTAGCGGTGGATCTCGATCAACCACAACGCTCGATCAAAATTTCCCCGAGCCATCCAAAGCATCTGCTCAAACATGTCCACCACGGGGTCCTCGGGGTTGGTCTCCATGACCGCCCGCCAATATGCCGGATTTTGAGTGGTGAGTTTTTCGGGTTCAATCATCCCCATCAGAATCCGACTATCTTGTTCAATTTGTTCCCGCAGCGTCTCCACTTGATCCACCAACGTGGTGAGTCCCGGGAAAAGATCCGGAGGTAACTCTGCCCACATTCCGGAAATCGCCTTCACGTGCTGCCACGCCGCAAGTTGCAGGGTTTGACGATCGAGATCGAGCTGGCGATTCGCTTCTTTGCCAGCTGCACGAGCCGCGGCGATTTCTGCATCCACTGCGGCGCTTTTCTCCGCTTCTGCGATAGCGGAGTCAGATTCCGTATCACCACTCGGATTCTGACACCCACTCAGGCCGAACCCCAGAGATAGGATCGAGACGATAAGTCCCGAGCGGAACCAAGATACCGAAGTTGGATGCATGCGCGTCAAAGTGTTCGAGGAAGACGTCTTTTTGACGAGGTCAAAGCCGATCAGGTTCCCTGCAATCTAGGAAAACGCACCTGACTCCACTCCGAAGCCAAGAGGTTCGCCTTACCCGGCTATTTTTGGCGGATAATTTCGCCTGATTCGATTTTGCCTAGATAGTCGTCCAACTCACGCCTGACGACCGGCATCAGGAAGTAGAGTCCGATGATATTTGGAAAGGCCATGGCGAAAATCATCGCATCGGAGAAATCCAATACTCCGCTGAGTGACACCGCCGCGCCGATCACCACAAACACACAAAACAGGAGTTTATAGGCGACCTTGATCCAATTCTTTTCACCAAACAGGTAACACCACGCCTGTTCACCGTAGTAGCTCCAAGAAATCATGGTCGAAAACGCGAACAACGTCACGACGACCACCAAGACTTTGTCGAACCAAGGGATCACGGTTTGAAACGCATTCGAGGTCAAAGCCACCCCATCGGCACCACCGACCAAGTGTTGGCCTGAAACCAGAATCGCCAACGCTGTCATCGAGCAAACGATCACGGTATCGATGAACGGCTCTAGCAGGGAGACCAAACCCTCTGAAGCCGGATTGTTGGTCTTCACAGCAGAGTGGGCAATCGAAGCAGAACCAATTCCCGCTTCGTTCGAAAAGGCCGCGCGGCGGAAGCCTTGAATCATGGCACCAAGCACTCCGCCCTTGGCGGCATCACCGGTGAAAGCTTCCGTAAAGATCTGACCGATAGCAGCAGGAACGGCGTCAATGTTCGCAATCAATACGGCAATCGCGGCGAGCATGTAGATCCCACACATCAGCGGCACGATCTTGGAAGTCGCCTGCGCGATACTGCGAATCCCACCGATAATCACGACACCTACGACCGCAGCCATGAACAAACCAAACAGCCATCCATACCCCGTAAACTGTCCACCGCTTACATTATTGATCTGTTGGAACGCCTGATTCACCTGGAACATGTTCCCGCCGCCCAGTGAACCGCCGATACAAAATACCGCGAACATCACCGCGAGCACTTTACCTATCCCACCCATTCCGCTCTGCGAAAGGTAATACATCGGCCCGCCATACACGCGTCCGTTCTCGTCAATTTTTCGGTATTTTACGCCCAGGGTGCATTCTACGAATTTTGAAGACATGCCGAGGAGCCCCGCCACAATCATCCAAAACGTTGCGCCGGCGCCCCCCACGGACACTGCCACGGCCACGCCAGCAATATTGCCCAACCCAACCGTGCCTGAAAGGGCCGCTGTCAGGGCTTGAAAATGGGACACCTCACCTTTTTCGGTCGGATCCGAGTATTTCCCCCGGGCAATTCCGATCGCCAATCCAAATCGGCGGAAATTCACGAATTTAAAGTATATGGTAAAAGTAAGTGCTGCAACGACTAACCAAACTAGAATCAGAGGAAAGCCCGCGACTTCGAAAAACAGGACCGCGAAGATCAGGCTGGCAATTTTGCCGAAGACCTTGTCGATCTGCGCATCAATCCCCTCCTCGACGGCGGCAATCTCCGCCGTATCGGCCTGAGCCAAGGCTTCGGGAGCCCACGCGGCCATTAATGTAACTAACAGGAGAAAAAGCGAAATACGGCGAAAAATCATACAAATCGAGGGTAACATGAACCGGGCCAATCAGTCTTTGATCGTCCCGAAGCGACCCAAAAAAGGCATAATGCCCTCACAAAACCAAGCTACTATTGTGGCCAAAATCTAAGAAGGTTCGGCGCGCACTTGATTTTTCAGTCTAAGGAACAACAATCCTTAGCTCCTTTTTAATCCGCCAACCTTCGGCGGCTTCACTTCAATCCAAAACGTAGTTCGAAAACCGAAAACACCCATCATGCCTGAAACCCACGAGTTCCAAGCCGAAATCAAGCAACTGCTCGATATCGTTGTTCACTCCCTTTATACTGAGAAAGAGATCTTCGTTCGCGAGTTGGTCTCCAACGCATCTGACGCCCTCGAGAAGCTGCGTCACACGCAACTTACCGAGAAGGACATCGCCGATGGCGACCTCGCACTCGAGATCAACATCACGACCGACGAAGAGGCCAAGACCCTGACCATTGAGGATCACGGTATCGGCATGAACGCCGAAGAATTGGTCCAGTTCCTCGGCACCATCGCCCACTCCGGCTCCAAAGCCTTCCTCGATGCCATCAAAGAAGGTGGCGCCAAGAATGATAATCTCATCGGCCAGTTCGGCGTCGGTTTCTACTCCGCCTTCATGGTAGCCAAGTCCGTCAAGGTCTACTCCAAGTCCTTCCGCGCCGACGAGCCGGCCAATGTCTGGACCAGTGATGGCTCTGGATCTTACACCGTCGAAGAGGTCACCGACCAAAAACGCGGCACCAAGATCGTCATCGAACTCAAGGACGACGCCGAAGACTACGCCAAGAAGGATCACGTCAAAACGGTCCTCGAGCGTTACAGCTCCTTCGTTTCCTTTCCCGTCAACCTCGACGGCGACCACGTCAACACGGTGTCAGCTCTCTGGCTCCGCTCGAAGAACGAGATCACCGATGAAGAATACACCGAGTTCTACAAATTCCAGGCCCACGCTTATGATGAGCCTCGCCTGAAACTCCATTTCTCGGCCGACGCTCCCCTCTCGATCAACTCGATCCTCTTCGTTCCCCAGTCCAACACCGAGAAATTCGGTATGACCCGCGCTGAGCCGGCCGTTTCGCTCTACTGCCGCAAGGTCCTCATCGATCCCGCTCCCAAGGATCTGCTCCCTGAGTGGGGCCGCTTCCTCAAAGGTGTCGTCGATAGCGAAGATCTCCCTCTCAACATCTCGCGTGAAACCATGCAGGACCGCGCCTTGATCGAGAAACTCGGTAAGGTCATCACCACGCGCTTCCTCAAATTCCTCGCCGACGAAGCGAAGAAACGCCCGGAAGACTTCGACAAATTCTACGCAGAGTTTGGTATCTTCATCAAAGAAGGCGCTGCAACCGATCACACCCACAAGGACGCCCTCGCGAAACTCCTCCGCTTCGAGTCTTCCCGCACCGACGCTGGCAAAACCACGTCACTCACCGACTACGTTTCACGCATGGGCGAGGAACAAAAGGAAATCTACTTCCTCATCGGCCCCAGCCGCGATGCCATCGATCGCGGTCCGTATCTCGAAGGCCTGAAAGCCCGCAACCTTGAGGTCATCTACTGCTTCGAAAACGTGGACGACTACGTGATGCGTAACCTGCGCGAGTTCGACGGCAAAAACCTGACGGCTGCTGATTCGGCTGACCTCAAACTCGGCGATCACGAAGCCGAAGGTGAAGCCCTCGAAAAAGACAAACTCGACGCCCTCATCAAGTGGCTCAAGGAAACCCTCGGTAAGAAGGTAGCCGAAGTAAAATCCTCCGATCGCCTCGTCGATTCGCCCGCCGCAGTGCTCAACGCCGACCAATTCATGTCGCCCCAAATGCGCCAGATGATGAAGTCGATGAAGCCCGAAGGTGATGACGCCGAAGCCCCTCCGGTTCAGGTGCACCTCGAACTCAATCCCCGCCACGCGGTCATCAAGAAGCTCTCCGAGGTCAAGGACTCCAACGAAGGCAAAGCCGTCCTCATGGCCGAGCAACTCCACGACAACGCCCTCCTGGCCGCCGGTCTCCTCGAAGATCCGTCCACGATGGTCCAACGTCTCTACAAGCTCCTCGAGCAAGTCTAAGCGGAATACCACGACACGACTAAGAGTCGTTCACTCTCTCGTAATCGTTCTCGTTCTCATTCTCTCAAAAGCGCGCCCAGACGGCCGCGCTTTTTTATGGGCTCGGTGGACTCATCTTAAAGTCTGCCCAGTCAGCCACAAGGGCTTCGACCACCGTGTTCGCCACGAGGTAGGCCGATTCTCCCGCAGGTCGGCCGTTGGCCGGATAAGGCGCGGTCGTGCTCCATCCGGCATTCTTACCAGGAGGTGGCATCGAAAAGTTACTGGCAGTGCGCAGCACCAGGACGCGTTGCGGATCGACCAATTGGGTGCGTCCCAGACGATGCAACGCAGTCAACGTGCCGTTATCCTCCATATTGCTCATAACAAAATTCGCCGCTCCTCCGGTGTGCAGTTTCATCCAGTCGTTCGCCCAATCATTGAGGAGTGTTCCGTGCCAGTAGGTGCTGGAGCCGAGTGAGTCGCCGATCAGAACAAACGGTGGTTTCGCCGCATTAGGTAGCTCCTCCGCGAACTGAGCCCGAAACTCCGCGATCTCCGGGTGGTCAGGTAAATTCATGTCCTTCGTAAGTTCGAAGGCCCAATCCACGAAGCTTGAATTCAACTCGTAAGCGATGGTCTCCACCGTCCAGCCATTTTCCAGCGAGTTCGGTTCGTGGGCGCCGAGGGCAATAAATCCATACTCCCAATCATCAGGAATCTCTCGTCCATCGATCTCATAAGCTAAATCTCCATCGACCACCCATTTCGCCCACGCCGCTGAACCGAGGGAGCAATCCTCCGGATCCGCTCCGGCGATTCCGGTGATCACCCAATAGGCTTTAGACAAATCAAAGCGCGTATCCTGCCCGAGCGCCATGATCGTAGCGGTGGCATTGGTCACACCGCCGGCGGTGCAGATGACCATGGCGCCGTCCTCGCGATAGTAGATATTGTGCAACCCCAACGGGAAATCGATTTTCTGATCAAACTCACCGCGTTCCACCCAACGTTGGAACTCGCCGGGGATGTCGCCGGTGTCGTCGCCAATTTCAAACATGGTCACGACTACAACCTTGATCGGCAAAGGCTCCTCCGCCGCGACGGATTCTGAACTGACCGCCGTCAGCAAAAGTGCCATCAAAACGAAGAGGGAAAGCCAAAATCGGAGATTCATACCCGAATGACAAAGCAGTCCGTGTGCGAATACCCAAGAAAATCGTAAAACACTTAGCTGTTTTGGGAGTTCCAACCGAACACTGCCTTGCCGCCACCCCCACCGCTGTTCATAAAAGACGACTGTCGCTCAAAATTTCCCCATGAAAGAACCGCTTCATCACTACGTTCGTCCCGGCATCGTGCACTTCATGGCCCATCCGGTCATCAAAGGCGAAGGCCCCATCATCGAATCCCTCACCGAACTGGTGACGGATCCTTTCTTCGAAGTTATCGAAATTTCCTGGATTAAAGACCCCGCCATCCGAGCCGAAGCCAAGGCCCTGCTGGAGTCGAGTGGAGTCACCGTCAAATACGGTGCCCAACCACGCCTCCTGACCCAAGGGCTCGACATCAACAGCCTCGAGGCCGCAACCCGCCAACGTGCGGTCGACGAAATGAAGGCCGGCCTCGATGAGGCTGCAGAGATGGGCATCACGGACTTCGGTCTTTTGAGCGGTAAATATCCGGGCGAAGCAGATGCTGCTGCCGCCATGGATGCGTTGACCACATCGATGAATGAAGTGTGTGCCTATGCCAGCGACCGTGGCATCAATGTCGCCCTCGAAGTCTTTGATCGGTCGATCGACAAAAAATGCCTCGTAGGCCCCGCCGACTCGGCCCGCGAGATTGCCGAACGCGTTAAGGCCACGCACCCGTCATTCGGACTGATGGTCGACCTCTCTCATATCCCTTTACTGCACGAATCACCAGCTGAAGCGCTGCAACCGGTGAAGGATCACCTCGTTCATATTCATATCGGTAACGCCTACATGGACGATCAGGCCAACCCCGCTTACGGTGACATGCATCCGCGATTCGGCTACCCGGGTGGGGCCAACGACGTGCCCGAAATCGTCTCATTTTTGAATGAGCTTTTTAAAGTAGGTTATCTCAAAAGCGACGGTTCCAGTCGCGGCGCAGTTTCATTCGAACTGAAACCCGTCGGCTCCGAGAACCCCCGCAGCATGATCGCCAACGGCCAACGCAAACTCGTTGAGGCTTGGTCGCAAGTGACCGTCTGAACCGACTCTCCTCCATGTCTGACAAGCCCAAAATCTTCCTCACCCGCCCTATTCCTCCAGCTTCGATTGAGCTGCTCAAACGGGAAGCCGAGCTCACCTACAACCCCGACAATCGCGTGCTGAGTCGGACAGAACTCATTGCTGGGATGGCCGGTCAAGACGGCCTGCTTTGCACATTGATGGACGGCATCGACGGTGAACTACTCGATACTAATCCCAACCTCAAGATCGTCGCTAACTACGCGGTGGGCTACAACAACATCGACGTCGCCGCGGCCAGCGCCCGAAACATTCCGGTGACCAACACGCCTGGCGTGTTAACCGATTCCACGGCCGACATGGCCTGGGCTCTCATGTTCGCCATCG
>CAJXQX010000018.1 GCA_913058185.1 uncultured Verrucomicrobiota bacterium | reverse complement strand
CTACACGTAAGGAGTCGTCGGCAGCGTCAGATGTGTATAAGAGACAGAGATTAACAGGCTAAAGCGCGGTTGCCGTCAGCCTGCAGTTTTTTAACCACTCGGAGCGCGAAAGCGCGCAGATGGTGCGCCTGAATAGGTGTGCCCCGAAGGGGTGCTGAGGTGGGTGCCCAAAATGGGTAATTGAAGAACAAATGGACACAGATTAATACGGAGATTTCGGAGCTGAGAGCCAGGATTGTGTTTAACCACGAAACACACTAAAGACACGAAAACGTGGGGGCAGGAACAGAACGAGGTGTTCTTGTTGAGGATTAAGTTTTGGTCAGCCGGTGAGGTTTAGGGGAAGGGGTCGAGTCGTGACTAAATTGCTTCGCAATGCGTCTACGACATCAACCCCGTTGGTCAGTTTCTTGTTACTTGTTACCTGATACTTGGAACTTCTGCGGAGCAGCTTATTTCCCTTCGGCGGTCCAGGCTTTCATCTGGGCGACGTTGCGTTCGAATCCCTCTAATTGCTCGGGAGCTTTGGATTTAACCGATTTCCTATAGGCAAGCATATCGCTGTCATACCTCGCTTCGGATTCGAGGCCATGATCACCGGTGGCGACTTCCCATTCGGTGAGTTTCCAGCGCATGACTTTAAGCAGAGAGGCAGACTTGGGATCCCCGGCGAGGTTGTGGAGTTCGTGGGGGTCTTTCACGAGGTCGTAGAGTTCTTCGGGCGCGCGGGTGGGAGCGAATAAAAGCTCCTGTGCGGGCGTGAGCGTGCCGGCGGCGTGGGCTTCGCGGAGGGCGACGATAATGGCTTTGTGGTCCTTGTAACGGTTGGGCATCATGTGCGGCCGCTCGTGCAAGTAGTTGCGGATGTATTTGAACCGTTCCGTGCGCACCGAGCGGAGGTAGTCGACCGTTTCATCACATCGATCGCGGGCCGAATAGGCGGCATCACGTTGAGCGTAATCTACGGCGAGAATGTCTCGTGCCTGCATGTTGGCAGGGATGGCGATGTCGGCGGCGGCAAGGGAGAGCGCTGCAATATCGATATGCTCAACGAGATCTTCGCGGATGGTGCCAGCGTGAATGCCGGGACCCTGAATCACGAGTGGGACGTGGATGCCTTCTTCGTAGAGGAACTGTTTGCCGCGGGCATGGCTGATGCCGTGATCGGTCATGAAGATCACGATCGTGTTGTCCAATTCGCCCTCGTCCTCAAGACGGGCGAGGACTTCACCGATCATGTGGTCGGTCAGGCGCACCGAGTCGAGGTAGGCCGCCCAGTCTTGGCGGAGCACGGCGTTGTCGTTGGGGTAGTAGGGTGGCAGGGTGACGTCATCGACGGACGTGTGGCTGCCGAGCTCTTCGTCGGCGCGCTGCGCGGTCTTGCGGTATTTTTCTAGATCCGACCCCCGGATTTTGCCGCCTTGGGTTTGGATTTGAGCGAAGAAAGGTTGGCCTTCGGCGCGACCAGACCAATCGCTGCCGTCATAGATGGATCGGTCCCATTCGAAATTGTAGTCCGTCTTGCCGAGGTTTTTGGGGTTTATAGGCCAACCTGCAATGGTGGTGTAGTAGCCGGCATCTCGAAATAGTTGCGGCACCATTTTTACGTCAGCAGGTAGATGGGTTTTTATTTCACCTCTTCCGCTGCGGTGGTGGTGGGCGCCGATACTGGTTTGATACATGCCGGTGATGAAAGCAGAGCGATTGGTCGAACAAACGGGGGCCGTGACGAAGGCGCGGGTGAATTTAACGCCGCGTTCGGCCATGGCATCGAGGTGGGGTGTCTCGATGGCCGTCTCGCCGTAGGTGCCGAAGTGCGCCGACATGTCGTCCGGGATGATCCACACGATGTTGGGACGCGCGGATAGGACGGCCGCAGAACAAACGAGAAGGGTATAACGAAACAGAGATAGGGGCATTGGGGGAAGTTGGATTAAATGAGGTAGAGAGGCACGGGTTTTTTGAGAGCCCCCGAAATTACACGAAGAATCACGAAAATTCAGGGGGGCGAGAACGATAACGAGAATGAGGAATTTGTCACTTCCGCGATAGGCGGTGAGGCAGGATTAGCTACTCGATGGCTCTGTGATTATCTGAGAAACCTGTGGTTTGATAATAACTGAGGAGAGGGACTGATTGTCGGTGGAGGTGGAGGCTTTGAACTCGAAGGTCGCAATGGTTACATGACACACCAGTATACCCGTAGTTTTATGAAAGCCTTTTCCCTGATACTATCCATGGCCGCCATGCTCGCGGTCGCGCATGCTGAGAAACCTAATGTGATTGTCATCGTGGCCGATGATATCGGTTACGGAGATGTGGGATTCCATGATGTTGTGGCCGATGGGGTGGTGACGCCAAATCTTGACCGGCTCGCGCAAAGTGGCGCGGTTTTTGAGGAGGCCTACGCGGCTTCACCCATTTGCAGTAACTCGCGCCTGTCGCTCGTTACCGGTCGTTATGCCCAGCGCTGGGGCGCCTACTATTATGGCGACGGTGGACTGCCGTCGGACGAACACACCATCGCGGAGATGATGAAGGAGGCGGGTTACCGCACGATGAAGGTGGGCAAGACCCATCTGAATGGCGGACCCAAGGAGGATCCGATGAAGCATGGCTTCGATCAGTATCTCGGCTTCACTCATCACTCGTGGGACTTCCAGCTAATCAGCCAAAAGGACATCGATGCGTATGAACGCAAGCAGACGGGAAGTGTGGCGAAGGCGCGGATGATCGGGATGGGTCCGCTCACGCGAAATCACGGCGAAAAGGAATCATTCGAGAATACGACCACGACGGAAGTTTTTGGGAGGGAGTCAGTGAACTTCATCGCGACCGAAAGTGAGAAACCATTTTACCTGCAACTGGAGTTTAACGCGGTGCACACGCCGCTTTATCGTTTGCCCAAGCACCTTGCGAAAAAGCATGGCGTGCCGGAACGACCCTTTGATCGTGACGCGGAGGTCTGGGAATATCCGCTGTGGGATCCGATTGCTCAACCCGATTACAATCAGTGGTATGACGATACGTGTCACCTCGCGGTGACTGATCCTTATGGGCGGAAGATCTACCTCGCTCACCTCGAGTTGATGGACGAGATGATCGGCGAGATCATGGCTGCGGTGAAGGCCAAGGGAGTCGCGGAGAATACCATCATCGTTTTCACTTCGGACAACGGCGGCTCGGATCAATCGTATGCGAACAACCGGAACATCAATGCGTTCAAATACTGTTTGATGGATGGCGGCATCAAGGTGCCGTTTGTGGTTTCTTGGCCAGAGAAAATCCAAGCGGGGATTCGAGTCGACGAGCTCGTCACGCACCGCGATTTGTATGCGAGTCTTTCCGAGGTTACGGGCATTGCGCCCAAGAAACCTTTGGACGGCCAAACCCTCGGTCCGCTTTTGAATGGGTCAGCCGATCAATTGCACCAGACGGAAACCATGTTTTGGGACTCTGGACGCGAACAAAACTGGGTCGCTCGGGAAGGGGATTGGAAGTTGGTCTTTCGGGCTGAGTCCAAGACCTACCAAGCCTACGAACTGGGCGAAGACGGATTGGTGAAGGATGAGCTTCGCGAAGTGCCGATTCCGAGTGGGTTGCAGCTCTACAACGTCGGGGAAGATCCGGGCGAGACGATGGACATGGCCGGACGCTATCCGGAGCGGGTCGCGATGATGGAAGCGCGCTACAACGTATGGCGCGTCGAGATGTCAGATCGTATTCGCGGCAAGGACCAGAAGTAAGGTGTTAGTTGCCCACGGAACACACGGAATACACCGAACCGTGGGGCAGGGATTTCTGGACCACGAAAAACACGAAATTCTGAAATTGAGCTAGGATTCCTAGGTAATTCGCTGGTCCGCATTAGGAGAATTAAGATTTGGAAAAGGTGGGGGCAGTCCTCCCCCCGCGAGAGGCGGGCAAGCCGCTGGGCAGACCGATATTGCCTCCTCATTTCGTGTTTTTCGTGGTTAACTCAAAACGTCGGAGTGGCTGTTAGTTGCCTTCCAACATCTCGGTGGCGGTGGTCCAGAGCGGGGTTTTGATGAGCTCTTTTATCGCGATGGTGTGAGGGTCTTTGGGTTTACCGGTTTCGTTCCGAATTTTGACGTTTTTGACCACTTCTTGGAGAGGCCCTGAGTCGCTATTTTCGGCGAGCTTGATTGCCGCTTTGATCGAATACGCGAAGGCGAAGAATTCGTGTTTAACCGGATTTCTTTGGCTACGGTCCGTTTCACGATTGAAGAGGATGTGGCCGAACTCGTGGAGCAGGACAATCACCAGACGGTCTTCAGGGAATTTAGGCAGATCTTTGGTGAGGAAGAAGGTGCTGATGACGATTTGGTCGGTGCCTGAAGCTTTGCCGGGTCCCATCTTTCGCTCGGGGGTGAGTCGCACATTGACGCCATTTTCGCGAATCGAAGTGAGGGTGTCCCAGACTTTCGGGAGATTGGCTTCACAGTGTTCGAGGACGGTAGAGAAGTCGTCTTTGGAGAGGCCGTTGGCTCGTTGTAATTTCCCCACTTTCGCTGAACAGATGGAGACGAACAGAAGCGAGGCGAGGAGAAGACCGATGAGTTTCATATTTAGTTCGTGGGGGGCGAAATAAAGACAGGGTATGAACTTAGCTGGAGGCTTTAGCCTCACGCAAAGCCGCAAAGGCGCCAAGGGCTAACGCACTGAAGCCATGAGCTGATGGAGTGGAGCATCCGCCGTCGTCCCGCCGGGCGGGACACTGGCGAGACAAGGGGGGGCGAAGCAGCGCGGCTTGGGGAGAGAACGAGAACGAGAAAGATTACGAGAATGATTCGGGTTCGGCCGCGGGCTATTTTTTGGTTTCGAAGCGGACGAGGAGGACTCGCATTTGGTAGGGTTGCGGGGTGTGGATGCGGACCCATTTTTCGACGGGGCGCGTGCCGCCGTCGGTGTATTCGCCGGTCAGGGGATCGAACCAAGTGAACTGGACGGTGCCGTCTTCGTATCCCGGGCGTTGACGGACGACGATAGCATCATGATCGCCGGGGAGGAAATGGAGGTAAACGTCGTCGTTGTTGGAGAGGCAGAATCCCGCGCTGGCTGCGCTGGTGGTCGGCTCGAGGTCGTTTACTTGCTGCCGTTCGAGGAAATCGGCCATGTGCCGATAGTAGTGAAGTTTGGGTTGATCGGCCTGCGGTAGATTCTCGATATCGTGGATGATCACATTCCAGGCCGCGTCCTGCCAGTAGTGCGCAATGGAGGCGCCGGCGAAGATGATTTTGTAGGCCCGTTCGAGGTTGGAGAGAGGCGTGAGATACGAACCCGTGAAGACGTGATAGGGACCTTTCTCGTAGCCGCCGTGTTCAATATTGAATACCGGCTTCTTCGGATGGGATTCAACCACCTCGCGCATGGTGTTCCAGATCTCCGATTTCCAAGATTGAATTGAGATGAAATCAACGGTTTCGGGGTATTGGTTACAGAAACCGTAGTCGTGCACCGTCACGAGGCGATCATGTCCATCGAGGGCGCGGAGGCGAGTGATACGATCAACGATGTAGGTCTTGTCGTTGTGGCCGTAACCGGTGGCTTCTTTGGAAATGTCCCAGATGAGATTCGGATAGGCTTGGTAGCGTTTTACGACGTAGTCGAAGTAGCGGTTGTCGGCCGCCGATTCAGCATCCGGCCAGGAAACCTGCTTGTTCCAAACGTAGATCATGATGTGGGCGATGATGCCCTGCTCATCGAGATGCTCGACGACCCGGTCGAAGCGTTGGAAAAACTCCAAATGGAGCGTGCTGAAGTCGGGTTTGGTATTGTCGCCTCCGTAAGGAAAAACGCGGGGTTTACCGTAGTCGTATTTGGCCGGAAGCTCCGGGTCGCGCGGCCAGTTTACGTCGTAGGCGAAAACGTTCATCACGACCTGATTGAAACCGTTTTCGCGCACGTGGCGGATGACACTGCGCGTTTTAGGGATGTCTTTGCCGTTCTCGGCATCGAGGGCGAACAGCCAGTCCAATTCGAAGGCGAGAGGAAAGTATTGGCTACCGTCAGCGTAGGCGAATTTGCGAGGATCGGACTTACTGATTTCGACGGGGCCGTGTTTGCCGGGCAAGGGGGTCGTCGCGCTGAGGTCACCGGTGATGCCGGCGAGGGAACGCTCGGCCGAGGACGTGATGTAGCTCCAATTTCCCTCGGTTGGAGGGGCGAAGCGGACGACGAAACGATCATCACCATCGAAGAAGCCCGGGACGGTGAGCTTCTGGTTGTCGGGCCCGGTGAAGGTCGCGGAGAAATCGAGATCGAACTCGGTGCCGGACTTAACCGTGGCGCTGAACTCGAGGTCGATAGGTGCCCATCGCGCAGTGGTGGCAGCGGCAGTGGAATTCGCGGCGGCTAGGGCGACCACGAATATGAGGAGGAGACGAGTGAGGGAGTGTTGATTGACCACGGATGGAGAGGAGGTGGGGGCTGAGAGGCGGAAGGTTATTTTTTAACCACGAAAAACACGAAACTGTGAGGCAGGGTCTGATCGGCAGAATCAGTTTTTCCAGGCGATTTCCCGGACGCGCATCAGCTCAGGATATTGTTCATCGGTGTCGCCGACTTCTTTTTTCAAGCTGAGTAACTGGATTTTGAGCCGTTCGCGCACGCCGTGGAAGGCGGGATCGTCGTAGACGTTGTGTTGTTCGGCGATGTCGCTGCGCAAGTCGTAGAGTTCCCAACCTGGAGTGGTGACATCCTGTTTGGCACCTTTGGCGTCGAGCCCGAGGCCGTAGTAAAAGATGAGTTTAAAGTTCTCAGTGCGGATACCGTAGTGGGCCGGGTTGTCATGGTGGGCCAGATGCATCCAGTAGCGGTAGTAACTGGCTTGGCGCCAGTCTTCGGGGGTTTGTCCGGATTCGAGAATTGAAGAGACGCTGCGACCCTGCATGGAGGCCGGAACTTTAATGCCGGCGAGGTCGAGCAGGGTGGGAGCGAAATCGGTGTTGTTGACGAGAGCGCTGCTGGTGGAGCCGGCTTTTGTTTTACCGGGATATTTTACGATGAAAGGGACTTGGAGCGAAGGCTCATACATCCAGCGTTTGTCGATGTAGTCGTGTTCACCGAGCATGAACCCCTGGTCGGAGGTGTAGAGGATGATAGTATTATCGAGGTCGCCAGATTTACGCAGGGCCGCGATGAGGCGGGCGATGTTGTCGTCCACGCCCCGAACCGTGCGGAGGTATTTCTTGAGGTAACGTTGGTAGGCAACGGTCAGGTAGTCGTCGTCGGATAGGGATTTGTCGACGAACATGTGGTCACCCATGTTGCGGCGGGTGTTGCGTTTTCCGATGGAGGTGCCGGTGCCGTCGGTGGCGATGGAACCGTGGTTAGGGGAATCGCGGAGTGACGGGGGTTCCGGGATGGTGACGTCGTCGTAGAGAAAGTCGTAGCGTTCGGCGTTTTCGAAATTGTCATGCGGAGCTTTGAAATGGTGCATGAGGAAGAACGGCTCATCGGTATTGCGGTTCTTCAACCAATCGAGTGAGAGGTTGGTGATGACGTCGGAAGAGTGTTCGGTGTCATACGTCGCTTTGGGGTGTAGGAGATTATTGGGCCACTCACCGGGGGAATTCATGTCGCGAAAAGTCGGACGGTGGTAGCTGCCTTGGCCGGGCAAGACGCAGTAGTAATCGAATTCGGCAGGTTCGTTTTTAAGATGCCACTTGCCGATCATGGCCGTTTGGTAGCCGGCCTGTTTCATGAGGCGCGGTAAGGCGTGGTCGGCGATGGGAAGATCATCGCTGAGAGTTTTGACCCCGTTGGTGTGCGAATACTGGCCGGTCATCAGCGTGGCGCGGCTGGGCGTGCAGATGGAGTTGGTGCAGACCGCGTTGGTGAACATCATGCCGTCGGCAGCGAGACGATCCAAGGTCGGCGTGGGATTCAGTGGTGCGAGGTGGCTGCCGTAGGCTCCAATGGCCGTGGCCGCGTGGTCGTCGGACATGATCCACAGAATGTTGGGCTGCGAGGACTTGGCGGACGCGGAGAGCGCGCCAATCAAAGCGACGAGCAAAAGGCAGAGAAAAGAGCGAATGTAGTTTGGTTGGGACACGATGAAGTTGGGGAAGCGGGTAGGGCTATGAATCCGAAGCACGAGTTAGAGGGTTATTGGAGGGGTAAAACTAGATCTTGAGACGGGGGCAGACAACCGGAGTCGCAGCTTAAACAGTTAAAGGCAAAAATTGGGTAGAGTCACAGGGTTAATTGTTGAAGCCTGCAAAGGCTTGAGCACTTCGATGGGCTACTGTTGAGATGGCCGTCATGAAGACCCCACCCGAGCGATTCTCCTCCGTAACTCCGTCCGACTCTTCAGCTTTAGGGGACCTGTCTCGTCGACGTTTCTTACAATCGGCGATGGTGGCGGCCCCGCTCTGGGCGAGCGTAGGGCGAGCGGCGAGTGCTGAAGCGGGTGAACTGTCGCTGGGTGCATTGAGCGACTCGGGTGGACGGATCATTGCCGTGGATCCTCGGTTCAAGCAGCTCATTGATGCCGGGGAGACGATTACGCGTCACCAAACGGGTTCGAAATGGTCGGAAGGCCCGGCGTGGAATGCGGCGGGCCGATATATGGTTTGGAGCGATGTGCCGAACAGCCGGCAATGGCGTTGGCTCGAGGAGGATGGTCACGTGAGTGAGTTCCGACACCCCACTGGCAGCACGAATGGGTCCACCTTCGATCACCAGGGGCGAATGATTTCCTGTGAACAGGTCGGACATCGGGTTGTGCGGCACGAAGGTGATGGATCGATTACGATGTTGGTAGATCAGGTCGATGGTGTTTCGCTCAACTCGCCCAACGACGTGGTGGTGCATCCGGATGGCAGTATCTGGTTCACGGATCCGGGCTACGGAGTGCCCAAGCCATTGCCGCAAAAGGAAGCGATTTATCGTATTGATGGTCAGACGGGCGCAATCAAGCGGGTCGATGACTCGTTGGTGAAGCCCAACGGCCTCTGTTTTTCACCTGACTTTAAAAAGCTCTACGTCGCAGATACCGGCCCGGCGAAACAAGAGGACAAAGCGCTGCATGTATTTGATGTCTCCGCCGATGGAGAATTACGGAATGGACGTCATTTCGCGGCGATCAAATACAACGGGCTCATCGCAGGTCCGGACGGACAACAGGTGGATGCCCACGGAAACATTTGGTCCAGTTCGGGCCACAGTGTGGAAGGAATCAACGGGGTGCATGTGTTCTCGCCGGAAGGTGATCTACTCGGTGTGATTCTACTGCCAGAAACGTGTGCCAACGTCTGTTTTGGTGGCTCCGATCGCAGCCGTCTGTTCATGACGGCGACAACGTCGATGTATTCCGTGTCGACGAAAACGCAGGGCGCTCACGGTTCCTGATATCGGTTTTATTTATACTCTGGAATGAGGAGCGGATGTTATCCGCTGGTCACGAGGAGTTGACTGCTCTCGAACGTATTACCCTCTTGCCAGGTGCCAGCGATGTGGGTGCCAACGGGGCTTTTCCCGACTCCGGTGATGCCGCGTTGCAGCAAGTGGTTCAACGTATCGACCACGGTTTCTCCGACCATGCCAATGTTGGAATCGATGCCGCTCACCTCGGCGTGTTTTTCAGCAGCGGTGTCCAGACTTAGGTAGCTCAATTCGTGGGGCACGTTCAGTTCGGCTTCATCGACGAGTAAATGGTGCACCGGCGCGCAGCCGATCACCGCTTCCGGCCGATGTTGTTCGATCCAGGCACTGATTTGGGCGGCTTCATTGCCGCGGCCGAGCGTCAGATTTGGAACCCGATCAAAAGGGTGAGAGGACTGAGATTGGCTGAAAGCGTGAGCGGCGATGCTCTGGCCCTCGGCGGCGCTGTATTGGCCTTCCCGGGTGATCATTCCTACCCGGAAAAATCCACGATCCGACAGTTCGTGCCAACAGCGGGTGACATTGGCGAAGTGGTTGATGCCGACGTGGGGCATCACGACGTCAAGAGGAGGAGGCTCGAGTGAAACTACGGTGAAGCGATCCCAGGAGATCTTACTCGGCTCAGCCGTGAACTCAGCAGGGGCTAGGATCACGCTTCGAATGCCTCGAGCATTCAGCACATCGGCGAGGCGCGAAGAAAACCCACCATGTTCGCGGGCCCAGAAATGTTGCAGATCGAAACCGAGGTTCGATGCCCGCGCGGAGGCATTTTCGAAGAGCGCCTTCGCTCCAGAGGATTTTAGCCAGCCGTCCGATGTCGACCAATTGCTGATCAGGGCGATGACCGAAACATTACGATTGGGTTGTAACCTGCAGCGGTGAGCGGCCAGAGCGCAAAGGGCAGGATCTGGCCGATAGCCCAACTCATCGGCGATCTTCTTTACCCGGTTGATCGTGGCGGCAGGGAGAGAGTCATGATTTCGCAGGGCCATCGAAACAGCCGCCACACTGAGTTTGGCGGAACGAGCGATGTCCTTAAGAGTGATTCTTTTGGGGTATTCGAGTATCATGGGGTATCCCGGGATGGGGTGGACTGAGTGCGAGGAGTAGAGATGTCATGTTGGCCGAGTCGTGAGACTCAACCGGTTGGTGGAAGGGAAGTGCCTAATTTAGCACTTATTCCTCGGATCTTGAATGACGGTATGTGGCACTCACATGACGATTATTATCTTAAATGATTATTCTACTAGATTCATTAAAATTTCTATTTGTCGTAATTGTTATATTTTACGTCAAATAAAGGCAAAAATAACAGGGAAACTATAAACTTGCCTCATCTAGGCATGACAGGAATTGACTTTATATGTCCGAAAATATCGCTCCTCAGGTTTCGGGTGGGACGTTGCCCGAATTCATGTCCAGGCAAGTGTTGCAGGCCCGGCGCTTCTACTTGGAAGCAGGCGTGCGGGACCAAGCTCCATTGTCGGTGGTCTGTGTAGGATGGGAAAAGTGCGCGCGAGATTACCTTATTCATCGTGAGACGTTTCCGTTTTTATCTCTTGAGTTCGTCGCAGGAGGTAAAGGGCAACTTGCGTTGAATGGGACGAAGCACGAACTGAAGGCGGGCAGTCTTTTCTCCTATGGTCCTGGAGTTAAGCATCGGATGCGGACTGATCCGACGGAGGTTTTGGATAAGTATTTTGTCGATTTCGTCGGTTCCGAGGCGCTCAACCTGATGGAGAAACTGGATTTGGCGCCGGGACGAATACACCAATTTCAGCGTCGATTGGAACTCAAGGATGCCTTTGAGCAACTGATCCGGTTGGCGGGCCACGTCGGTGTCTACGCGACTCGCTCTTGTGCCTTGCAGCTCGAGCTCCTACTTCTCGCTACCCGCTACGGAGGCAGCGAAACCACCGCCGGGCCAAATCGGGCATCTTCCACGTTTGAGCGCTGCCGACGCCACATGGAGGATCACTTTCTGGAATACTCGACGGTCGAGGATTTCGCGGAAGCCTGTCATATCAATCTCTCCTATCTGTGCCGGCTCTACCGAAAGTTTTCGGGAGTGAGCCCCTACCAGTATTTGATGCAGATCAAAATGAAGTGGGCCGCTAATCGACTTCACGCCGGCGAAGTATTGGTGCGCGAAGTCGCCGATGAACTTGGGATCGATCCGTTCCAATTCTCGCGCTCGTTCAAACGTGTCCACGGCGTCTCACCGGCCGCCTTTATCAAGATCCGCGGCAGCTGATCTTCCGCGGTCAGAATTCGATCATGCACTTGAGCAAGGTCGCGTCTTTGGCGATTCCGTCGAACTCGGCTGGAAGATTTGCCAGAGCCACGCGATGCGTGATCCAGGGCGTCGTATCAATCGTTCCCATTTCCATTAAATTGATGATCGAAGTAAAGGTGCCGGGCAAAGCGTTGCGGCTCGCGCAAACGGTGAGTTCGCGACGATGGAAGTTGGGATCGTTGAATGCCAATTCACCCTGAAACAGACCGACAAAAACAATGCGGCCTCCGTTGGCCGGCAGATCGAACGCGCCCGCCATTGAGCGTGGGTTGCCGGTCGCGTCGATTACAATGGTGGGGAGGTCACCTTCTCCGATTTCGGTCAGCTTGTCGGCGGTATCGGGACCTGCTACCAAGGTGTGAGTCACTCCCATGTGCTCGCGACAGAAGGCCAAGCGCGATTCGCTGATGTCCATCACGGCGACGGTCGCTCCACTGATCTGAGCGAACTGAATTACGCTCAGCCCGATGGGACCCGCGCCGATTACCAGAATGAAATCATCAGCGGTGGGTTCGGCACGCTCAACCGCGTGGGCTCCGATGCCGAGCGTCTCGACCAACGCGAGTTGATCGTAGCCGAGGGTGTCTGATCGATGAAGTTTATGGGCGGGCACGGCGAGCAGATCGCCCATGCCGCCGTCGGTGTGCACCCCAAGCACCTTTAAGCTGGTGCAGCAGTTGGGTTTTCCTCGGCGGCAGGCGATGCACTTGCCGCAGTTCAGGTAAGGCTCTACCGAGCACTTGTCGCCGACGCTGAGGCCCAGCGGATCGCTGCCCGGATCGATGACTTCAACTCCGAGCTCATGACCAAGCACCCGCGGGTATTCGAAAAAGGGTTGTTTGCCGGCATGAGCGTGCAGGTCGGTGCCACACACGCCAATCCGATGCACCTTCACCAAGGCTTCACCGGGCGCAAGCGTTGGGGCTTCTGCGGTGGCGCTGAAACTGAATTGGCCGGGTTCATCGAGAGTGACTTGATTCATGAAGATGGAATGAGTTCGTCGAGATTAGCAGGCAAGCCACGGGTGAAATTATGGTTATGAATTGGCGCTAGAATTTCGAGAACCTTGGTGAGCATTTCCTGATCGATGGGCTCTTCGGCGTAGCGAATGTCGGCCATGATGTTTACCGGTTTGGATGTGCCGACTAGTGTTGTCGCGATATCCGGATGTTGCACGCAATATTGCACCGCTAACTTAACCACATCGACACCTTCCGCCGTGCAGAAATCCACCACCTTCTTGGCGACCTCACCCATCAGGGGCGTCGCCAAATGCCAATCAGGAACGCCGCGGGGAGTGAGTAGCCCCATGCCGGTCGGAGAGGCGTTGATGATGCCCACGTTCTTCGATTGTAGGTAGGGAATCTTATCCGCCAAGGCGGAGTCATTGAGCTCGTAGCGACAGAAGGAAAGCACGGTGTCGACGACACCCGGATCCACCCGATCGAGGATGTTGCTGAACACTTTGAGGGGCAGCCCAGTGATACCGATGTAGCCGATGCGACCGGCCTCACGTAGCTTAACCAGCGCAGGCAGGGTTTCATTCACAATCTGATCAGCCTCCGCGAACTCGATATCGTGGCACTGCAGCACGTCGATGTAGTCGACCCCGAGACGAGCACAGCTTTCGTCGAGACTGCGGGTCACGCGCTCCGCCGAAAAATCGAACTCCTCCTGCCCATATTGGCCACACTTGGTGGCGAGGTAGTAGCGATCTCGCGTGATGCCGGCCAATGCTTTGCCCAAAACTGTTTCTGCCTTGGTGTCGCCGTAGTAAGGCGAGACGTCGATGAAGTTGATACCGTGATCGACTGCCGTATGCACCGTGCGGATACCGGCAGTTACATCGACTTCATCTCCGAACACGCCTCCCAAGGGTGAGGCGCCGTAACTGAGGACGGAAACTTCGAGGTCGGTTTGGCCGAGGCGGCGGTATTTCATGATAACAAAATGAGATTTCGGAGGATCAAGAAATCCAAAACTACCCCGGTATCGGCAAAGGAGTGAGCAGTTAATCAGTTAAGTGGAATTCGGGCTAAGAACGCAGCCCTCAACCGGTTCAAGGACGAGTGAAAAGGCTCGCCCGCCCGGGCCTATTTCCCCGCGGTCCAACCGCCATCGATCATCATGGTCGAGCCAGTCACCATCGCGGCTGCGTCGCTGGCCAGATACACGGCGGCGGCGGCGATTTCAGCCGGCTGAGCGAGACGAGCGTTAAGTTGGGTCGAGGCCATTTCCTGGTAGGCCTTTTGAGGATCGGGATATTTCGCGATGAGGTTTTGCACGAACTCGGTTTCGACCCGGCCGGGGCAGATGGCGTTAAAGCGGACCCCTTGGTGGGAGTGATCGAGTGCGAGGGCTTTGGTCAGGCCGACGACGGCGAATTTGGTCGCCGTATAGGCGAGGCGATCACGCACCGCGACAATGCCGCCGACGGAGGCGATATTGATCACGCTACCCGAGCCGCGTTCGAGCATGTCGGGCACGAACGCGTGACACAGATTGAAAGGACCGCGCACATTTACGGCGTGGAGTCGATCTAGGTCGTCGGCGGTCGAGGTGAGGATGTTCCCGACGTGGCCGATGCCGGCATTGTTGACGAGGATGTCGGGCGACTCGATCGATGCCGCAAAGGCCGTGACCGCAGATGGGTCGCTCACATCGAGTGGCGCAAAGGTGGCTTCTCCGCCGTTTGCGACGATATCTGCGACGGTCGATTGTCCGGCGGGCTCATTGAGATCGAGCACATGGACCGTGGCACCCTGTTGAGTGAACGCTTTGGCGATGGCTTTACCGATGCCGGATCCGGCTCCAGTGATGACGGCAGTTTTTTGATCGAGACGAAACATGTCAGTCATGGGAGGGGGGCACGAAACAGCGATTTAAGATGATAGCATTATTCTTGAGCTGAAGATCCATGGGGGAAACGTGAGGAATCCTAGCGGTAGCAGATTACCGCTGAATGCCAAACGCTTCGTTTACTCAATTATTGGACGACCCGCGTCCGCGACCGGATCACGCCTGCGGTGCGATGGCGGCGAGGAATTTGGCGTAGCTGGCGGTGGCGTCTAACTGTTCGGAACTGCGGGAGCATGCTGCCGCAGTGGCGACTCCAGTAGTCTCGGCGAGGAAGATGATGTAGGCTGCCACGCGCTTAGAGTAGGCGAGTCGAGCGTCGGCGCTGATGCTGTAGAACCGAGCGCGTTGGCGGTAACCGGCGGGTGAATGGTCGCCGAGTGCCACCTTCTCCGCGCGGCCTTCAGCGGCGAGCACGTAGAGGAAGTTGTATTCGAAGAACAGCACGTGATCTGGATGCGGATTGAGCGTGGCGAGCGCCGTGTGGCAGGCCTCAGAGGAAGCGAAGAGGGCTTCGACCGCGGGCGCGATCTGGAAGCTCGCGGAGATAAATTCACGGGCCGCGGCCTTTTCGGTTTCGTCCGCACTGAATGCACCGGCGACCGCGAGATCGACCGTGAAGGCATACCAGTCCCGCCAGAGTCTTTGGTCGGCTTCGTCCGTAGACGCATACAACGCGTGGCCCATTTCATAGGTGTAGCGGCCACTGGTTTTGATTTCGAGGCGGCTGCCTGTCATCTCGCCCATGATGCGGTAGTTGCTCGCGGATTTTCCCGACCCGGAATGGAAACCGATGCTTACCTCAAATTTTTCACAAACTTCCCATTGGGCTGCGATCAGTTCGCGCAAACGGACCTCATCGGGATACGGGATGTTCTTTTGAAACCCAAACGCTGGAGCGATGAAGTTGACTGGCATGTCCATCGCTTCACAAAGCGCGAGCATCACCGCAGTGGTTTCGGGAGTGGTGAGTCCGGGGAGCTCGTCGATTGATAGTTCGCGCAGGTAGGTGCGTCCTGCGGTCGTCGTGAAAGCATCGGCCCGAGCCTGGGCGTAGAGATCATCGCGACGCTTCATCTTCAACATCGCCGGCCACACCGTCGTGAGAAGCGTTTCGAAGTCAGCGGCGGAGACCGACATGCCCACTGCGGCCATGCGTTCTTGAATTTTTGTCTGCAACGCAGGATCGATTTCGGCGATATTGGCTGGCTCGTTCTTCGCGAGTTCGGGCGACAGATCGAATGTGATGTAGCTGGCCAAGAGGGAACCGGTGACGAGGGCGGTCTCACGGATATCGAACTTGCCGCCGATGGGTTGGTGGTCGGCGTTAAAACTCCAGGCGATGCGCCGTTGGTGGAAGCCGTGCTTCAGCTTCGCGAGCACTGAACCGTGGCTCATGCCCTCGACGGATTGGCCTTGATGCCCTTCTGGGACGGACGTGCCGATGAAGGGGAAGGGCACGGTGTCGAGACGATCAGCGAGCATCTCGTCGACGTCATAGACGAGTTCGCGCGGGATGCTATTTTGATTGGCGGTCAATCCAACGCCGAGTTGCGCCATGGCCCAATCAACCGCGGGCCAATGTAAAGTCGTGAAACGAGCCCCGATACCCAGCGTGCTACGCCCGAGGTTTGCCCCAGCTGTGGGGAAGACGGTGGCTCCGGCATCGGCCTCGAGGATGAGGTTTTTCAGAGTGAGCAGGTTCTTCCAAGAAGCGGGAAATGCAACTGATCCGTCGCCCAACGTTACGCCTTCCGCCAAACAGTCAGCGGTGTTGTCGGCATTCGGCGCCGCGTGTAACATCCAAGCGCAATCGCCGGTCTCGAGATTCTCCTGCAGCGTCCATTCTCCGTGCTTGGTGCGGAATGCACTGGCGCTCCAATCATGCAATGTGGTTCCGGCCGAAAGCTTCGAGCTTAGGTCCTCCCAATCGAGACAGAAGTCAGGCGATACGCAGGGATTGATTACGATGCGCAGATTGTTTTCGAGTAAGAACGTATTGATGGGAGAAGGCATGGTATGAGGGGGAATCTGATCCCGATCCTAACAGTCCTACCGAATACTCCTCAGCACTTAAACCGTATACCCACTGACATTTCACGCAAGATTGCTTAAACAGTTCACGATTGGATTAAGAAAAAAAAAGGGACAGGTTAAAATAAATGAGATGAAGGGATTGATGTGGTAGTGGGAAAATGAGGCAGGCACGGATTAAGGTAGATGCAGGGAAGGGAGAGGCGGTTTACCACTGCATGTCTCGCACGGTTAATGGCGAGCGGTTACTGGATGATGTGGCCAAGGAGGTTCTTCGTAAGCAATTGTGGCAGATCGCCGACTACTGTGGCTTGGAAATCATCACCTACGCGGTCATGTCCAATCACTTCCATGTGCTGGTGCGTGTCCCTCAGAAACCAGCGATCACCGATACTGAATTAGTGCGGCGCTACCGGGTTCTTTATCCCAAACCCACCAAATACCAAACCGCTCGTTTCGAGGTCATTCAATCTCAGCTCAAATCCAACGGTGAGGCCGCGAAGGAATGGCGCAATCAGCAGCTCGCGATGATGGGTGATCTCTCGCCATTCATGAAGCTCGTGAAACAACGGTTCTCCGTCTGGTATAACCGCAGCCACCAGCGTTACGGCACGCTCTGGTCGGAGCGCTTTAAAAGTGTGTTGGTGGAAGCCACGTCCGGCGTCATGCGCACCATGGCCGCATACATCGACCTGAACCCGGTTCGGGCTGGTTTGGTCAATGATCCTAAAGACTATCGATTTTGCGGTTATGCCGAAGCTGTGGCGGGTCACAAGCCTGCGCAGCAGGGGATTGTTCGATTGATCGAGGGTGGCCGGAAACAGGGGTGGAATTGGACTCAAGAGGCCTACCGAAAAACGCTTTTTGGCAAGGGATCGACCCCAAAAGAGCGCGGCGCGAAGATCGATGATGCTGCTATGCAGAAGGTGATTAAGGCGAAAGGCCGTTTACCTCTTCACCAGGTGCTGCGTTGCCGCGTGCGGTATTTCAGTGATGGTGCCGTGTTGGGAGGACACGCGTTTGTCCAAGAGCACTTGGGCACTTATCAGAAATTGACGGGAAAGCGGAGCCGAACCGCGCCGCGTCCCGTTCCGCAAGTCACCGATTGGGGGGATCTTTCGACGCTGCGGGGGCTGCGACGAAAAGCGTTTGGTTAGTCGAATGAACCCACTGGTCCCTGGATCTGGATTTGCGACCAAGACGGCTTCGTGAACGTATTAGAGTAGTCGGGAGGCAGGCGGGGTTGACCACTGCACGGGTTGACGGTGCGATGGCTGGGCCCGCCGATCATTAGGATGGTTGAGGCTTATTCCTTTTCCCTAACCCATGAAACGTTACCCCGTCCTCCTATCCTTATTGTGTACGCTGATCGTGCCAACGTTTGCCTTAGTCGATACCGAGGCACCTCGACCCAATATCCTTTTCATTTTTACCGATGATCTGGGTTACGGTGATATCGGCGTGTTCTATCAAAACGAACGGGCGGCGATGGGTGATCGATCGATTCCCCACTTTGGCACACCGTCGATTGATACGATGGCGCGCGATGGGGTGATGCTCACCCAGCATTATTGCGCCGCGCCGGTTTGCGCACCTTCGCGGGCTTCGTTGCTTACAGGAGTTACCCAGGGGCATGCCGATGTGCGGGATAACCAATTTGATAAGGCACTCATCGACACGCACACGCTGGGTTCGGTATTGCAGGCGGCAGGATACAAAACCGCTGCGTTCGGCAAGTGGGGACTGCAGGGCGGCACCGGCGATAAGAACCCAGCTCGTGATCGCCCCATGGCGGACCGAATCGCCGAACAACAGACTTGGGATGGATTTCCTACCAATCGCGGCTTTGATTATTTTTATGGCTACGCCCGCCATCGGGACGGCCATTTTCATTACCCGAAAGAAGACGGCCGGGAAATTTGGGAAAACGATGAAGAAGTCTCGGCCGGTCTCGACATGGCTTATACCACCGATCTCTTCGCCGCGCGGGCTAAGCAGTGGATTATCGAGCACCAGCAATCGAATCCCGATCAGCCGTTCATGGCCTACCTCGCGCACGACACCCCACACGCGGTTTTGCATAATCCGTCCACGGCCTTTCCGGACGGTGGTGGATTGAATGGCGGTCTCCAGTGGTTGGGCAAACCCGGTCGCATGATCAATACGGCGGAAGGCACTTACGACGGTTGGATGCATCCGGAATTTAAACATCGCACTTGGGACCATGACAGCGACCCCACGACGGTGGAACAGCCTTGGCCCGATGTGCAGAAACGCTACGCCAACCTGGTGCGTCGAATTGATGACACGGTAGGCGATCTACTGCAGACGCTTGAAGACCTCGGCATCGCGGACAACACTCTGGTGATCTTCACCTCCGACAACGGTCCTTCCAAGGAGTCGTATATAGAAGAGAATTATGACCCCGATTTCTTTCACGGATTCGGACCCTTTGACGGCATCAAGCGTGACACTTTGGAGGGAGGAGTGCGGGAGCCGACCCTCGCACGTTGGCCCAAGCACATCCCGGCAGGACGAATCGATGCTACTCCATCCGGACACTGGGATTGGATGGCGACGTTTGCCGACTTAGCCGGTGTGGCTATTCCTGCGGCGTCGGACGGAGTTTCCCTGATCGGTTCGATGAGTGGAGCGGCGGCTCGTCCGGCGAGCACGATTTACACGGAGTATTGGAACGGCAGCAAGTCCCCCGGGTATGACGCGTTTTTGCCTTCTCATCGTGGCCGCAAACGCGGACAGATGCAGGCGGTCCATTTGGACGGTTACAAAGGACTGCGTTACAATGTGGAGTCGGCCGACGACGATTTCGAAATCTTCAATCTCAACAACGATCCGCAGGAATCGAACGATCTGGCCAAGCGTCCGGAGTTCGCGGATCTGCAGGAACGGATGAAGGCTCGGGTGTTGCAGATTCGCCGCCCCAACGAATCAGCGCCGCGTCCCTACGATGAAGCTTACGTGCCGGCCGCGGCGGGCGTGATGCCAGAAAACTCCGGTTGGAAACGCTCTATCTATCCGGGGTCCTGGCCATGGTTGCCTCAATTTCAATCGATGGCTGCCGGTGCCATTGATTTGGTGAGCGAAGTGAAATTACCCTCGAGCGATCGACTCGGTTCCTACGGCGTCACATTTGAGGGTTTTGTGAATATCCCAACCGATGGCGACTACACCTTCGAGTTAGAGGACGGTGCCGGAAATAGTATGGTATTTGTCCACGACAGCCGAGTGATCGGCGAAACGGGTTCGACATCGGATTCGGTTCGGTTGGCCGCTGGCTGGCAGCCAGTCCGCGTCTATCACCGAGAGAGTGGCAAAGTCCTCGATGGGATCGGGTTTTCGATTACCGATTCGGGCGGAAACAATGTGCTGAAGACGCGTGGCGCCGTGGCGCACTGAGTCGTTAGGGAATCACTTCAACCGGTCGGTGATAATACCGCGCATGGTCTCGGAGTTCGCCTCGAGATTGCGCACCAGGGCGAACTGGCAACGAGCGCGCTCGAGGTTGTGGTTGGACCGGTGCGTTTTGAAATATACGTCACCTTGCAAATGATCGGTGAGGAAACGCAGACCGATTTCAAAGGTAATGAGGCGGCCAGAAAATTCCAATTCCTCGATCTCAGCGGGGTCGAGGAATTTTCTGGCGGCAGCGAGATAACCTTCGGCGAGGGCATCGAATATTTCCATGCGAGCCTCCACTTTGCTGAGATCGGTTTCATCTTCAGCCGCCGCGTTTGTTGCGGTGCGAACCATGTCACCAAAATCGTAAAGCACGAGGCCAGGCATCACGGTGTCTAGATCGATGACCGCTTCGCCTTCTCCGGTAGCATCGTTGATCATGACGTTGTTGATTTTGGTGTCATTGTGCGTGATGCGCTCGGGGATTTCGCCGCGGGCGGTGCGATCGATCAGGCGGTCAACCATGGCTTCGCGACTGAGTGCGAATTCGACGTCATCACCGATCTCGGATACCCGTTGATGCGTGTCGGCCGCGATGGCATCCTGCAGGGTGTTGAAGCGGCTGCGGGTGTGATGGAAATTGAGAATTGTTTCATTCAGTCGCGGACCGGGAAGGTCGACGAGTCTCTCTTGGAATTCGCCAAAACTGAACGCGGCGGCACGGGCCTGACCTGCGTGTTCGACGATGTCGTGGGTGGACGCTTTTTCGATAAAAACGTAACAGCGCCAGTAGGCATTATCAGCATCGCGAGCGAAGGGTAACCCATCGACGCAAGGGATGAGGGTAAGCCCACCGGGAATGTGAGCAGTCACCCGAGCGATGTTGTCCATCAACGCTGGGATGTCCTTGAAGACGTGTTCGTTGATACGCTGATAGATGTAGCGCACGGATTCGCCATCCACGGCCATCGTCAGGGCGAAGGTGTCGTTGATGTGACCGCTCCCGTATGGCGCGGCGGAAACGAATTCTCCCGTCAGATTGAAGGCGGTGACCAGGGGGGGCCAGTTGGGTTGGAGTTTAGCGGTCATCTTTACTCAGAGATTTGAGCATTTCGCGAATGTCGCGGCCGGCTTTGATGCCGACGTAAAATACCAGCCCGCCATACCATGCGATTGAACCTAGTATCAGAACTGCCCAGAAGATTATAAAAACGGTATCCATGGCACTAGGTTTGCGCGGAGGGTTTGGGCACGGAGAGGGAACCCACGATCATGCCAGCGGCGGCCAGTCCAAATGCGGCAGCACCGGCGACTTCGGGAGCGATCGAGTATTTGCTGCCGAGAAGCAGAAACATGATCGGGCCGATGGCTCCCAGTATCAAAGCCGCGTAAGCTCCGCGGGAATTGGCCCGAGGCCAATAAAGCCCAGCAACCAACAGGGTAAACACACTCGCGAGGTAGATATTGCCGGTCACCGCGAGGTAGTCCCACGCGTTACCCGGAAGTTCATACCAGAGTCCGTAGAATAGGAGAAAAACTCCGATGCCCAGCACAAGGCAGCGCGTGAGAAGCAGGCGGCTCTTGGGCGCGAGTGGTTTGCGGAGGCACGGCGAAATCAGATCATTGTAGATGACCGTAGCCCACGTGAGGAGATATCCACTGTCGGTCGACATTTCGGCAGCGAGCATGGCAGCGATCACCAAACCAATCAAACCCACCGGTAGCACAATACCGAGGTAGTTGGGCATGGCCGTGAGAGAGGTGACTCCTTCGGGGAGCCCACCGAGACGCGAGAAGTATACAAAAGCTGCGGCCCCCCAAAGACCGGGTAAAAGGAACCGCCCGACGAAATAGAAAGCGGTGCGCCGATACATCTTTTTGGCCGTGGCGGAGTCCTTCGCGGAAAGCACCCGACTGATCACGGTTTGCCACGTGGTGGCGGCGGCGATTTGAAAAATCATCATCCAGAGAATGTAGCCCCAACCGAGACTGGATTCGTGGAAGGGATTGAAAGGGTGGGACTCCAGCGGAAGGTTGCTTTTACCTTCCCAGGCAAGTTGCAGGCCGCTGATGAGGTCGAGACCGCCGACGTTGAAAATCACGATCACCGACGTGACGACCAACCCGACACCCATGACCAGAAATTGCAGGTAGTCGGTGACCAGCACCGATAACATACCACCCAACGTGGTGTAGATGAGCACGACGCCGAGCAGGCCCGTCATGACCCACTCGAGCCACGATGGTGGCATTCCCGTCGCCCACACCAAGAACTCACCACCGAGGCGGAGGAAAATCCCCATATTAAGCAGCCCGCCCAACACCACAAAAAGTCCGGCTAGCCAACGCACTCGACGATGGAAACGTTTTTCAAAAAGTTCCGGAATCGTGATCACGCCGGCTTCACGGAGCGGACCGATGATGAATCCCGTTTTGCCGATGATCCAGAACGCGAGCGCCATGAGCACTCCGATCATCGCGCCGGCCAACCCCTTCTCGAATCCGAGTTGGGCGGTATACATGATGGTGACCAATCCCATCTCGGTCGCGGCAAGGGAAGCGATGCCGAGATTCACATTCATTTCCCGGCCCGCGACGGCGAAATCCTCCACACCTCGGACGTATCTTCGCATGGACAGACCGGCGGCGAGACAGCCGACCAGATAGGCGATGATGATGATCCAATCGAGGAGGGACAGTGACATTACGTTGAGGAAGCAGGGAGCGCGCGAATTTCGATGTATTCGTTAGCTCTGCTCAATGGGAAGAATTCTGCAGAGCGACGCAAGAGTGCCTGTTGTCGATCCGTTCAACTCCATAGCCCCGGGTCGCGTTAAGGCTGCTGCGCCCAGTCGGGCAATACGTCGAATTCGATGTCGAGGACCATGGGGCCTAGCAGCAGCACAATCAGGGTGATCAAGGGCACGAGAATCAGGTTCAGCCACAGACCGGTTTTCACCATGTCGTTCAATTCGATGCGGCCGCTCCCATAGACAATGGCGTTGGGTGGGGTGCCGACTGGCATCATGTAGGAGCTGTTGGCCGCAAGCGCCGTGGGCACGAGAAGGAGGAGGGGATTGAGTCCGAGCTTGATTGCGATGGCGGCGACCACGGGCAAGAATGTCGCAGCGGTTGCAGTATTACTGGTCAGTTCGGTGAGTAGCAGGATACCTAAGGCTAACGATGCGATTAGCAAAAAGAGAGGTAGCGATCCCAGGGCCTCGGCTTGATTACCCAACCAAGCCGAGAGGCCGGTGCTTTGAATGCGAGCGGCGAGGCTGAGTCCTCCACCGAATAGTAATAATACTCCCCAGGGAATTTTAGAGCAGGTGGGCCAGTCCATAACGCGGTCCGCTGTGCCGTTACCGGCCGGGAGCAGAAACAGGAGACTTGCACCCACAATCGCGATACCGGTATCCGACAAACCCGGAATGAATCCAGTCAACCAGGGGCGGGTGATCCAAGCGAGTGCGGTAACCCCAAAGACTAGGGCTACCGTGAGTTCGCCGCGACTGAGACGGCCAAGGGCAGATTTTTCCGATTCGATCATGCCCGCCACCCCTTCGAGGGCCGTGCTATCAACTCGAAATGCTCCCCGAGTGAGGACGAAGTAGACCAAGGGGAGCGCCAGAACGACAATCGGGACGCCGATGAGCATCCACTGGCCGAAACCGATCGTTATGCCGTAGCTTTGCTCCACGAACGCGGCGAGAAACGCATTGGGCGGGGTGCCGATCAGGGTGCCCATGCCGCCGGTGGTAGCACCGTAAGCGACCGCCAAAAGCAGCGCGGTGGCAAACGCTCGCATGGCAGGACGTTCCTTTTGGTCGTCCGGGATGAGTGCGACGATTGAGACCGCAATCGGTAGCACCATTAAGGCGGTGGCGGTATTACTGACCCACATGCTCAAGCTGGCGGTGGCGATCAGGAAGGCGGCGATCAAACGGGAAGGCGAGAATCCCAGGGCTCCGATCATCGCAAAAGCGAGTCGTCGGTGCAGGCCGGTCCGTTCCATGCCCAAGGCCAAAATGAACCCACCCAGAAAGAGGAAGACGATGGGATGGGCGTAGGAGGCGGTAGCTTCACCGATGGATGCGACTCCGCCGAGGGGGAACAGCACCATGGGTAGCATGGCGGTGACGGGGATTGGCACCGGTTCGGTGACCCACCATGTCGCCATCATGAGCGCGATTCCCGCTACGGCCCAGGCCTCGGGAGTTAATCCGACTGGCGCGGCGAATACCCACGGGATCAAGGCAAAGGCGGGCCCCAGAATCACCCCGATGCGTTGTCGGCCCGTGAAAGTGGAAGTGGCAGGGGTAGAAAGGGGAGTGTGCATGGCTCTACGTCTCTGAACCAAAAATGAGAGGGCTTTTCATCAAATGGTGGTGCCCTGGGCCGGACTCGAACCGGCACGCTCTTTCGAGCAGGAGATTTTAAGTCTCCGGTGTCTACCATTCCACCACCAGGGCAATCTGGCAGCGACGCTCTCGAAGCCGAGCGCAGTCGTCAATGATTCGGTGTAATTGAAAACCGGCCTTGCAGGTGAGTGAACTCGTCCGCAGGAACTGCTGCGTGAAAATCGGCCTTATGGGTGGTAGCTTCGATCCCGTGCACTTCGGTCACTTGGTCGCGGCCCAAGATGCTTTGGAACAACACGGTCTCGACCGGTTGATCTTGATTCCGGCTGCACAGGCCCCGTTGAAAGACTATAAGGTGAGTGCATCGGGGGAGGATCGGGCGGCGATGTTGCGGGAGGCGTCAGATTGGGATGAGCGCTTGGAAGTCTCGGATTATGAGGTGACTCAAGGCGGCACCAGCTACACGGTGGACACGGTGCGGCACTTTCGGGGGAAATTTCCCGACGACGAGTTGTTTTGGATAATCGGAGGTGATCAGCTGCCCAAATTAGGTCGCTGGCATCGAATCGAAGAGTTATCTAAGTTGATTCAATTCATCTACTTAGAACGTCCTGGGCATCCGGCCAAGGATCACCCAGAGATTCCTGGCCTAGGGCTGCATCGTTGCGACGGCCATTTGATCGAGATCAGTTCGACCGAATTGCGGGAGCGGATTCGGCAGGGTTTGTCGCTGGATTACTTTATTCCGCACAAGGCCATTGTATATCTGCGGGAACACCACCTGTATTCCTGATCCCTTCTATTCGATATGACCGACTCTTCCGATAATCCTGTTCCTGAAATCAGCACCGCCCCGGCTAATTTTCCGCCATTGATTGCTGCGCTCGTCCAGGGACTGGATGACAGAAAAACGGAGGACATTCGAGTCTTGGCGATGGGCGAACAGTCCTCGATTACCGATTTCATGATTTTGGGCACTGGATTGGCCGGGCCTCACTTGCGTGCCTTACGGGTCACATTGGAGAAGATTCTCGATGCCCATAATGCTCCGATTGCCGGCGTCGATTTTGGCGAAGATAGCGGCTGGATCGTTTTCGATGCCTATCAGGTGATGATCCATATGTTCCTGCCGGAGCAACGCGGTATCTACCAATTGGAGAAACTGTGGGGCGATGCCGTGGAACTCGACGTGTCCAAGATGATCGTGAAGCGGGAGAACTTGGGAGCACCGATCAATCAGTAATATTGCCGGAGTTGGCGGGCTAGAATGCGTAACCGAGTGAGCTGGTGACCCGTTGATCGGTTCGAGCCGACTTAGCGCTCACGGCATTGTCGTATTCGAATTCGAAACGAAGGTTCAGCGATACCTTTTGAGTGAGTTTGCCCTGTAACACGCTATTAAAGCGCACTTTGTAGTTGGTCGCATCTTTTAAAGTAGCAGCCGGTTGGTCTTTGATCGTGAGGAATCGAGTGCCGCCGTCGGGCGAGTATTGGAACTGGGTATTTTGGCGAACGGTTAGACGCTTGTTGATGCGATAGGTGTAGTCCTGGAAGACCTCGCCGAGGGCGTAAAATCCCGATTCGGCCCTGGTGGCTTCACGATATTGCCCCGTTAGCCCCGCGCCGAGATTCACCACATGGCCTTCTTTTTCGAATAGACGATATCCCGCGCCAAAATTTTGCTCCCAGTTGCGTCGAATATCTTTGAGATCGTCTTGAAAGTAAGAGGTCACGGACTGGGCGAACGTGCGTTTACCGAGTTCACGACGCCATTGCAGGCTGCCATCATAGCGGTCATTGTTGATCCGGCCGTCTTGCTCACCGTAGAGAAGACGCCCTTTGGTAAGTATCTCATTATCTCCGATGTTTCGCTCGGCTGAGCCGCGTAAGTCGAACGTGAATAGATCGCGACGGCCTCGTTGCTGGCGTAATCCGAATTCCACTTTTCCGCTCCACGACTCTTTAGTCTTAGCATCAACGGAGTTGGCGATTTTTTCGACCGCTGAGGGATCGGGTTTCTTGACCTGCTTTGGACTCGAATTGGTTTTATTGGGAGGGGGCGAGTCTTCGTTGATGGGCGCAATGCCGACCAAGGTTTCAACGGGAGGGGCAATATGCAGTGGTGGACTAACGACTTTTGCGGTAGTTTTGGCCACGGTGATTTCACCGAGAGTAGCGTTGAGAAAGACGAAATGAGTATCCGTTTCCTGCAGCAGAGTCCCCGTCAGTCGGTCGCCGTTGGAAAATCGGAGTTCGTCTTCCGGAGGGGAGGACGGTTCTGCGCTCGAAGTCATGCCTCCGCAGCAAAGCAGACATACTAGGGTTAGGAGATTACGGATCTGAAGTCGAATTATGATTATCATCGCTAAATTAGAATGAATTGAGACGCGGAATCAAGGGGCACCCGTCAGTAGTTCAATTTTCCACCTAACACCCGGCATATTGGAGCAATTCAGGGTGTAAAAAAGAAGTAATAAAAATCAGACAACCGGATCTCCCGGGAATATACGCACTTTGATACCGATATCTACGCACCCAATTGAACTTGAATTTAATGAGTGAAGTGGTTTTCTCAGCTTCACCCCTTTTGGCGGCGAATATTATAATAATTAAAAAATAAATCATATGAACGGTATTAATAACTCCCGCAAGGGCTTCACCCTCGTCGAAATCATGATCGTTGTGGTCATCATTGGTCTTCTCGCTGCTATGGCTATCCCAGCCTTCCAGAAGGTTCGTGCTAGCTCCCAAGACAAAGCGGTGCTCAACAACCTCCGCCAACTTGGTTCAGCTGCTGACCAATACTTCCTCGAGAACGGTGTGAGCCGCGTTGCTTCCGCCTCCTTGGTGGGAACTAACAGCTCCAACTACGTCAAGGCGATCCAAACGGTTGCTACTGAGACTTACGTTGTGACTCTCGATCAAGGTGCCGCGGTTACCGCGTTCTCGGTCAATGGTACTCGCACGATCACTTACAATAACTGATTGTTTCGATCTTGCTGATCTTTCGAGCCGCCCAATTTATTGGGCGGCTTTTTTATGCTTACTTCACTATTTAAGAATCGAACCGTTTGGCTGCTGGTGCTGATCGGTGCGCTCGTTGGATTAGTAACCAGATTGGTTCTGACTCCGAATCAATCGTTCAGCTTCGTAGCTGCCGGGGGATACTGGCTGATGTTGGCGTTGGTGATTCTGTTGGGTCGATCGATCGTTCGAGCTGGCGGATTGCAATGGGTGCGCGAGCACGTTTCGCGATTTGATGTTTATGTTTTAATCCTCGTGATGGCTTGCACCAGTGCCTGGTGGGCCCATGAGAAGCCGGGATTTAAAATCCTCGCCGATGAAGTATTGTTGCTAGGCACCTCAATGGGGATGCACTTGGAGCGCTCGTCGACGTATCCCTTACGTGCGTCTACCGTGCAGGGGCCGATGCAGATTTTGGATAGAGTGCTGGATAAGCGCCCGCTGCTATTTCCATTCTTAGTTACGACGGTGCACGATCTCACGGGGTATCGGCCAGAGAACGCGTTCTATTTCAACCGGGGACTGGGCATACTCTTTTTATTATTGGTTTACCTGTTGGGGTGGCAGGCCGGGGGCAACCGGTGGGCCGGGGTTTTCGGAGTATTGCTATTTGCAGGCTTGCCGTTGGCTGCGCAGCAGTCGGCGGGTAGTGGCTTCGAGTTGCTCAACTTGACCGCAGTGGTCGGCTTGGGGTTGGCGATGGTTGCCTATTTACGGTCACCCGATGTCGCCCGGTTGGAGGTCTTGGTCTACACCGGGCTGGCCCTGACCGCTTGCCGTTACGAGTCAGTTATATTTCTCATTCCCATGGCATTGACGGCCTTGTTGGGATGGTGGCGCAGTCAGCGGATTGAGATCTCTGGGCCGGTGATTATTTCCCCCCTGTTCTTAAGTGTGTGGCTGACCCAAAACCGTATTTTTTCGGGTGATTCCACCGCTTGGCAAATGGCCAGCAAAGAAGGCATCACCGCACCCTTCAGTCTTGATTACCTTTCGCCAAACTTGGTGCACGCATTGGCATTCTTTTTTGACTTCAATGGCTATCAGCCGAGTTCGGCTACGTTCGCGGTGCTCGGATTGTTGGCCCTGCCACTCTTTGGACTGTGGGCCGTGCGATGCCTGCGGGAGCACTCGCAGACCAAAGCGGACGATTGGGCGTGGATTTTACTGGGCGCAGGATTGTCGGTGAACTGGGCGATTCTCATGTTGTATTTCTGGGGGCAATTTGATGATCGGATTATCAGTCGGCTCAGTCTTCCGGTGCATTTGTTGCTGTTACTGGCCGTCGTGGTGGTTGCCCGGACTTTATTGAAGTCAACGCGAGGATGGCAGATTTTATGCGGAATAGCGGCCGTTTCATTTCTGGGCCAGGGTCTGCCGGTCATGGCCAAGCAAGCCTACGAAATTGATTACTCACCGGGAGTAGAGATGGAGATGCGTCGCGATTTCTTGGCCGCCCAACCGGAACGAGATTTTCTCTTTTTAGACAACGATGCCGTCTTCTGGATCACGCATTGGATTCCCGCTTCCAGTGTGGAGAAGAGTCGAAAAAATCATGAAGCGCTCGGTTATCATCTACGGAACCACAGTTTCACTAACATGTTCGTTTTCCAAAGTGTGTTGGTGGATGATCAGACCGGCGAACGCACGATCGATCCCGACGATGATTTAGGAGAGGGCTTCGAGCTGAAAACCGTTTGGGAAAAGAAAGTGGAGACACTCTTGTTCGCGCGGATTAGCCGGGTGGTGGCGATTACTCATGACGATGAAGTCATTCCGGCGATTGATCGGGTGGCCGAAACGACGGGGCACTTTTCCGATGTCGAAGAGGTCGATAAAGCGCGTGTCCTCTACCTTGAAAATTGGATCAAGCAGTTGCCGTGAGTGGCGGAAATTCCATGCTTCAGAGATTAGCCGCCGTCGATGTATTGGTCTGGCGGGCGGTGGCATTTGTGGTCAGCGCGATCGCGGCAATCGTTTTTGGATTCATCTACTTTTCTTCGGAACAGGCAGGAGAGTTGGTCAGGCAATACGGGTATTATGCCATCGCGGCCACGTTGCTTTGGTTCGTGCTTCTATTGGTTCGGGAATGGCCGGACATTAAACGAGCGTGGCGCGATATGCCGCGGGATGAGTTGAGGCGGCTGCTATTATTGGTCGGCGGATTGAGTATCGTGGCGTGGTGTGTTTTCCCGTTCAGCTACAAGGTGCTGTTCGACGAGCTGGTGCTGCAGGCCACATCTTGGAATCTTCACCGGTTGCGTGAGGTCGGTACTATGGTGCGGGGCTACGAGGTGGAAGGCGTATTTTTACCCCTGTTTGTCTATCTGGACAAGCGACCCTATTTCTTCGCGCTGTTGGTCTCGATCATACACGACTTCACTGGTTTTCGGGAGAATAACGCATTTCTGTTCAACGCCGTGCTTTATCCCGTAGTGCTTGGTTTGTTTTACTTCCTGGTGCGTCGCGTCGTATCGGGGCGGATTGCCTGGACCGGCTTGGCCTGTTTCGGGGCTTCACCGCTGTTGGCTCAGAACGCGAATGGGGCGGGCATGGATTTGCTCAATTTGGCCATGGTTGTCCTGACCATGTTGTTGGCCGCTCGGTTCCTAGCTCGACCGGATGAACGTCGTTTGTCGGTGCTGTTTTTGGCCTGTGTGTTACTGGCGCAAACCCGCTATGAGTCTCTGCTGTTTGTTCTCACCACGGGGCTCGTGGTGCTCGAAGGCTGGAGACGCGCCGGACGGATAATCCTGCCCGTCGCGGCAATTTTTGCCCCATTACTGTTGGTTCCGAGTGGGCTGCATAATTCGTATTTATCCGGGACCCCGGAATTGTGGGAGTTGAAGGAGAACATGGATTCACGGTTCGCGGTCGAGCATCTGTGGCCGAACTTGGGGCATGCCGTTAATTATTTCTTCTATTTTGGGCGCACGATTCTGAGTGCGTGGTGGTTGTCAGTTTGTGGATTTGCTTCCTTGGGGTGGATCGTTTTCTCCATCTGGCGTCGCCGGCCGGTCTGGCGGCAATTGGATCCGACCATTGTAGCCGTGGGGTTCTTTGGCTTGGCGATTGGAGCGAATCTTATCCTGCTTTTGTCCTATTTTTGGGGCCAGTTGGATGACCCGATTGTATCGCGGTTGATCATGCCATTTACCGTGTTATTGGCTTTTGGCGTCGTATTGGTTTTGCGCTCTCTCGATCAGGTAAACGCGGGTATCAAAAACTGGGTGGCGATGGGTGCTCTGGTGGCCTACTTGGGCTGGGGGCTCCCCGCTGTCGCCCATAACCGTGAGATCAACCAGCAGGCGATCGAGCTAGCGTGGGAACAGCAGCAAGTGGCCCTAATGGATCCCGTGTCGCGATTGATCCTAACGGACAAAACGACGTTGGGTTGGTTGATGAAAGGGCAGCCCTCGCTCGGCCTAAACGATGCGGGTTTTCGCGCAGAGGCTATCCAGTTTCATTTGGATCATGGCACATTCAAAGAGGTGCTCGTTACCCAGCGTTATCGGCCGGTGAATGCCGAGGGTCGTGTTTTTGAGGTCGATCCTCGCGATGTGATTCCCGCGCGCTTCGTCCTCGAACCCGTGGTGGAACGGATGATCGGAGGCCGTTTGGTGCGAATCAGTCGGGTGGTTGAAATTCTTCCCCGACCGGATGAGACGGAAGAAGAATCCGTCTCGGTAGAAGAACCTGCTTTGTTGCCCGACTCGGCGATCTAGTGTTTTTCGATTAGGTCATAGACCGCGTGAAGGTCGCCGTAGAGGGCGGTGTTCACTTCTTCGTCGGTCAGACGATAGATGAGAATCGAGTAGCCGATATTCTCTTCCGGTTCGATGTTCTCCAATAGCAGGCATAAACGGCCAAATTGCAGCGCCTCATAAGTCCACAAACGTTCGGTGACGGCAGCTTCCGACATCACACTCCCATCAAAATCGAGAATAGATGAGCCTGCCGGGGCCGTTGCGAAGGTTTGAGTCCAGGCGAGTAGGCGAGCGTAGGTTGCTTCATAGCTGGGACTCCAGGGGCCCCGAACCGGCGAGTAAACCCGTCGCAGCATAGTGGCACTGATACCGAAGGTGCCTCCCGTGATTACGGCCGGAACGATCCGCGCGTGGCGATCATAGTAGGAGTCTCCCATCCGGATGGCATCCACACCATGATGGCGTGGGTCCCCGTAGCCAAAGTAGCTCAAATAGAAGGGTTGTTCGTCAGGATGTTCGGTTAGCCATGAGGCGAGCCCGGGCAGGTCCTGTCCCCAATCCAAGGAGCTATCCACGAACAGTCGGTGAGCGTTACGTGGTCCTCCGATCAGCTCGTTGAAGTAAGCGAGGTAATAAGGGCGAATCGTCCAAGAAACCATTACTTGGAGCAGGACTCCCACGACCGCGATTCTCCACTGCCAGGGTCGATTGATCAGAGGCCCGATTGCTCCAGCGACGATAAAGACCAACGGATAAAGCGGTAGGGTGTGTCGGTGGCCGATACTCAGATTTGAGGTTAAAATCGTCGTTCCGTAAATCACCGCTAAAATCAAGAGAGGTGCTAACCGGTATGCGATTCGACGGGCGCGGCGATGGCGGAACAAGGCAATGATTCCGGCGCTGAAGAACCCGAGGGTCACCAACGTGGTTTTGGTCAGAAATGCCGTGGGAAAGAATGTCCACCAACCCGTGTTACGATATTCGCCGGCAAAAAAAGCCAGACGCGACCGGGAGTAACGATCGACGATCAAGAGTCCGTGAATGTAGGCCTCCGGTAGTATTTTCCACTCCAAGGCAACGCGGCCGAATGATTGGATTATGCCGGGTTGGAAATTGACGGGATCCTGCTGGGCGGGCTGGCCGTCGGCCAGTCGCCGTTCGGGCTCCGTTGATTCCAGAAATAACTTATCCCAGCCGATCAGGAATTCCCGTTGAGTGGGGTCAGGCGCGGGGGTAAATCGAAATTCGTACCCCCCCCAAATTGTGGTCCATGCAACCAAACCGGAAAAGAGACTGGCGACCCCGATAGCTGCGAATTTCCTACCTCCAGACCACCGCCACCTTTGGTCCCGCCAAGCTCCGATTAAAGGGGTGGCTTGAGCCAAACGGAGTATGCCCAATAGCAGGGCGATCGGAGCGAACAGGAGGGCGGAATACTTTGCCACGGCGAGCAGACCCGCGGCCAATCCGGCGAGCAGTAACCGATCCCACGAGATGCGATGATAGAGTCTCCACCAAGTCAGGAGGGTAAGACAAAATGCGAGGGTTGCGGCAGTGTCGGAGGTGGCGAGCCCGCCGTGGGCCAGAATGGACGGACTGAACGTAACGAGGCCGAGTGAGATCAATGCACCGCCGCGACCGAATAGACTTCGGCTCCACTGGAAAATGATCCAGCAAAGTAAACCGGAGAGCAATGCGATCATTCCTCGTGCGGCAGCGAGCAGCTCAGCCGGGACGTTGCCCTGCATGTAGAAGAATGCTTCGCCCATCGCCCATACATCACCCTCGGGCCAAGCAAAATAGTCAGGAGATATCTCTTGGGTATCCATCCACAGCAGCGGGAGCGCACACCACCGTTGAGGGAAGTTTCCGTTTTCCGGCTGGAACCGCATATCGTGGGCTGTCCAGTAAACGAATCCTGCGGTAATGTGAGCTATCTCGTCATAGGTCGTGCTGAAATTCTTACTGACCGATGCAGCCGAGAAGACGTGCCCGATACATAGGATAAGGGCCAATCCGGTCGCGCGCTGATTGGTCAGCCAGCGGTTTCGTTCACGGGATACGAACATCTTAAGACGATTTTTCCAAAACCACGATCATGCGAGACGCGAAAAGTCTTGGTGCCAAGCTGAGGATGGAGTCGATGGCGCGCCAAAGGTATCTCAAAGGACCTCGATTCAGAGTTGGACCGCGAAAGCCGCCAGTCATGATCCAGGGAACGGCCGGCAGGTAGTGCACTTTGGGCGCAGACCAACCGTTCAGTTTCGGGCGTTCTGGATTACGGGGGTGGAAAATGCGCCAGGCGTTGCCCTGGGCGGCGTAGTAGTCGACGTTGGTCGGGTCGAAATCGGTGGAGGGTTGCCACGCGATGGGCGCGCCTAGCGCGAGCGGCTCATGGTGAAACAAACCCAGGAAAATGCGGCCGAGTAATCCAGCCGCGGGTTCCATGATAACGGCACAGCCCCCAGGCTGAAGCACCCGGTGCAGTTCAGTCAAACCGAGGCCCGGATAACGCAGGTGGTGAAAGACATCGAATAGAACGACTCCCGCCAGCGAGTCGTTACCATCCGAAAGGGTATATATATTTTCCTGACGATCGAGCCAGGGGTTGGGGAAGAGGTCGCTGGTGACGGCGTGGGGGAGGGCCGATTTCAGGTTGCCGATCCCCGACCCGCACTCGAGCACCGTTCCGGCTGAAGCAGGAGGGAGATACTGGGCGATTTGTTGATAGAACTCGGCGTATATGGCGCGGAGCTCGGGTTTCCTGTCCCAGTGACGTTGGTTCTCGTGAATTTCTTGGTTGTGCTGCTCAACGTCTAAAATCGGCGGTGGGGTGCGATCACCGGGAGGAGGAGTTGAGTTGAGAGGGCGTGACACGATGGGGAGATTGAAGCGTGAACTTCGGAGGTAAATGCCGATTTACGCTTTCCTTAGGGCCTGAGCGTGATTCGCTCCTGACTTATCAGCGAAGAATGAATTCAGACGAATACGATAATCTTGTGCGCGTGGAGCGACATCACTGGTTTTACACCGGTAAGCGGACTATCGCCCGTTGGGCCATCGATACGTTTGGATCCAAGGCGGATCGTCCGACTTTGTTTGATTGTGGAGCCGGAACGGGGGCATTCGCCGCGGAAATGGTTTCCACCCACCACGTATCGGTGATGGACGACCACGCGGAGTCGCTGGAATTACTCCGGCAAAAATTTACCCCGGATCAAGTCATTGAAGGCTCCGCTTCAGCCATGCCCTTGCCCGATAATACAGCGGATATCGTGACTTTGCTCGATGTCTTGGAGCATGTGGAGGACGATACCAGTGCGGTTGCTGAGATTCATCGGGTTTTGAAACCAGGCGGTATTCTCGTGCTCACGGTGCCTGCGATGATGCAACTCTGGAGCAGTTGGGATGAGGTTCTGCATCATTTTCGCCGCTATCATCGGGAGCCCTTGCGGGGGATGTTCTCGTCCGCAGATTGGCAGATTGAGCATATCAAATATGTGAATACGGCCGTATTCCCCTTGGTGTGGTGGGCTCGTCGTTCGCGGCGCCCAACCGATTCGGCGCGCAGCGAAGAGTATATTCCTCCGGGGTGGATCAACGCGTGCCTGCGCTGGGTGTTTGTGAAGTCGGCCGTTACGCGATGGTGGCCTGCGCCGTTTGGCGTGGGGCTCCTGCTCGTCGTGCGAAGGAAATAGTTGGCTGGACCAGTGGTTGAAGGTAGTTCGATCCCGAACCTCACGAGGTCGGTGATCACGCGACTCGGTTCATACGTCTATTTGAATCCGATCCAGTGGGCCACACCGCCCGGCAACTAACTAGTAGAGCGGACCGTATTAGAATAATACCTGATCGTAGAGCGTGCCGTGACGGGCGAATTACTCTTGGTTGCGCCGTTTGACGACGTAGAGCGGACGTTGTTTGACCTCATCGTAGATGCGGCCGAGGTATTCGCCCAAAACGCCGATGCCAATCAGTTGGATGCCACCCAAAAACAGAACAAGGGTGACCAAAGTGGTGAAACCCGTTTGCGCAACTTCGATGCCGACCAATCGGCGAACGGTGAAAAAAGTGCCTAAACTAAATCCGATTAATGCGACGAATAACCCAACATAGGAAACGGCGCGGAGTGGAAGTCGTGAGAAACTGAATACGCCATCGAGAGCGTAGCTCACCAGTCGCCGCATCGACTGTTTCGGTTGGCCGGCGGCGCGACTATCGCGGTCGTAACTGACTTCGGCTACTTGATATCCCACCCAAGCGCGAAGCCCCGGGAAGAATCGGTTTCGCTCCGGTAAACCACGAAAAGCTGCGGCAGCCTCGCGCCCCATCAGGCCGAAGGTCCCGGCGTTGTTATGGGTCAGCTGTTGATCGGTCAGGCGTCCGAAAATCCCGTGAAACGTATCCATGCCGAGGCGCCTTAGGCCGGTCTCTTGACGCGTGCGCCGCACGGCGAGCACCACCTCAGCTCCGGCTCGCCAAGCTTCGATCAACTCGGGGACCAGTTCGGGCGGGTCCTGTAAGTCGGCATCCATCGTGATGACGGCGTCGGCATCGGCAGCGGCATCGATGCCGGCAGCCAAAGCAGATTGGAATCCGAAATTGCGCGTTAAAGTGATGATTTCGAATCGCGGATCGTTGATCTGTTGGTCTTCGAGGAGTGAGCTACTCGTATCCTTGCTGCCGTCATCCACCAAAATGGCGCGCCATTGATAGGCAGGATTTTGATCAAACAAGCCAACGAGTCGGCGGAACGTCTTGGGTAAGACGGCCTCTTCGTTGAAGACGGGCATCACGATGGCGATCGAGAGGGGAGGGGCTTCCATGGCGTTGAATAGTGGGCAAGTTGAAGGCTCGCAGCACGGTTATGAAGATGAAAACGCCGGGGGCGAGCCCAAGCTGACGGATTAGCGGCGAGTTGCTTGACGCGAAGACGGATGGCCTCGCATGGTCGATTCATGGCTGAACCGCCCAAAGGCCCATCGTCCCGTAAGGGATTGATCATCAGACTAGCGATCCTCATCGGGGTCGCGGTGATTGGTGGCATCTTGGTTCTGCGTGGACTGGATATTCGCGGGCTGATTGATTCGGGGCTGGAGTTAGTGCGTGATGCGGGCCCGGTGACATTTTTTAGCACGATGGCGGTAGTACCCGCGGTGGGGTTTCCGTTGTCTCCATTCACTTTGACGGCGGGCTCGGTGTTTGCGCCGGAGCTGGGATGGCCGGTAGTGATTCTGGCGACGTGGTTGGCCCTGGCCGTCAATCTCACGATCACCTACGTCCTCGCTCGGTGGATTGCCCGACCCGGTTTGGAAAAACTCACGGTGCGTTTGGGCTATAAATGGCCGGAAGTGCGGGCAGACAATTATTGGGATATCACCCTGTTGGCGCGGGTGACACCGGGCCCGCCATTTGTATTGCAGGGAGTGATGTTGGGATTGGCCCAAGTGCCCTTTCGCATTTATTTCATCGGTTCGCTCATCGTAGGAGGAGCTTACGCCACAGTCTTTGTGGTATTCGGCGATGCCTTACTCTCGGGTAAAGGTAAGATGATCGTCTTCGGGGTGGGTGCGATGGCCGCATTGGCCTTGGGCGCGTATTTATTACGGCAACATTTGGCGCGTAAGAAAAAGGCGTCCGAGCCCTCCACGGACTGAGTTATGGCTGGCTGGCTCGATGATATGGAACCCACTGGTGGCATCGCGCGGGACGAGGGCGTGGAGAGTGTTTCCAAGTTTACTCGTCGGATTAAGGTGCTCCTTGAATCCGATGCGATTCCCGGTTGGATTCAGGGCGAAGTGTCGAATCTGCGTCGGCAATCCAGTGGCCACACCTACTTTGTGCTTAAGGATGCAGGCGCTCAATTGTCGTGTGTCATGTTCCGCGGGGATGGAGCGCGGCAGACGGTTGAACTGCGTGACGGGCAACAAGTCCTGTTGGCTGGCCGGGTGAGTGTTTACGAAGCCCGGGGGCAATATCAGCTCATCGTGCGCACGATCAAGGAGGATGGAGTAGGCCGCCTGCAAAGGGAATTTGAGGCGCTCAAGAAACGCCTAGCGGACGAGGGACTGTTTGAGCGTGATCAGAAGAAGTCACTGCCAGCACTCGCGCTAAAGGTTGGCTTCGTGACCTCTCCAACCGGCGCGGCGGTGCAGGATTTTGTCCGCATCATGATTCGGCGTGGTTGGCAGGGGCGATTGACCGTTCTACCTGCCAAAGTTCAAGGAGTTGGCGCGGCGGCGGAGATCGCGGCGATGATCGCGTGGGCCGTTGATCGGGGGGATTTCGATGTGCTCGTGATTGGGCGGGGTGGCGGTAGCCTGGAAGATTTGTGGGCGTTTAATGAAGAAACCGTCGTGCGGGCGATTGCCGCTTCTCCGATCCCCGTCGTATCGGCGGTTGGTCATGAGATTGACTTTACCCTGAGTGACTTCACGGCAGATGTGCGGGCGGAAACGCCGAGTGCCGCGGCCGAGCTCATTTCGAGTGCGTATGCTGAAATGAACGACCGTCTGGCGGTGGCTCGCGTTGGTTTACATGAAGCGATTCAAAATTCGTGGCAAGATGCACGAGTTGCCTATCGTGGTTTGAGTGATCGGTTACGTTTGCTGACCCCGCATGGACAGATCGAGCAAGGCTGGTTGCGACGTGACGATATGGCTAATCGTCTCCGATCGGGACTCGCGGCTTGTCTGGAGGGAAGCCGCCACCGCTTGTCTAAGATGCATTCCGCGTTTGTGGCGCAGACTCCGGAGCGACGCATCGAATTTGAATCACATCGATTGCTCAGTTTGTGGAAACGACTGCAATCAGTGAGCCCTCAAGCGACTCTGCGCCGTGGTTTTGTGGTAATCCGGGATGAAGCGGGAAAGCCTGTTTTAAGGAAATCAGCAGTTTCTGGTGATCGACCTTATGAGGCAGAATTTTCGGATGGTCGGGTTAAAATGCGCTCATTTAAGGCAGACTCTAGTTAATATGACTAAAATATACCGGGAATACGATTTTTAGCGTTTAAGGAAAAGAATGGGTATAATTACGTAAGACTGGGGTTGACTGGGGCCGTGCCCCTATAGATTTGCGTCACTTTTCATGTTACCTCTCGACTCAGCTGGCAGTAAAAAGCCTCCCCGCGTGATCCTCATCGAGGATGAAACAGTATTTCGGCATTTGGTGAAACGCTCATTGGAAAAGCGCAAGGGGGAAGATGGTGGAAGACTACGCCGATGGTGCTGTCGGTCTGGAGGCGTGTCTCCAAAATCCTCCAGAGTTACTCTTGGTGGATCTACAGCTTCCCGGTAAACACGGCTTGGATATCGTAAGAGAGCTGTTGCAGGTGCACAAAGACGTGAAAGTTCTGGTCCTAACCGGTCACGCGGATCCCTCATTGCCGGGGAAATTGATGCGGCTCGGAGTAGCAGGATTTGTCGATAAGACCGAACCGCTCGCTTATGTCATTCAAGCCATCGACACGGTCATGGCGGGTGGAATGTTTTTTGCCAGTCACGTGCAAGCGGAAAGCAGTTCAGTGGGCGGCAGTCTGCCTTCAGCGAGTGATGTGCTTCCGTCGGAGCTGTCTGCGCGCGAATTGGAAGTAGCCCGATTGGTCGCCGCCGGAAGATCCTCCAAGGAGGTGGCTTCAGATCTCGATCTGAGCACCCGAACGGTCGAAAAGCACCGCGCTAACATTATGGAAAAGTTGGGTGTTCGCGAAGTCGCCAGTCTCGTGCGCTGGGTGATGCAAAACGGATTGGGCTAAGCCCGCGTTTCCTAAATGCTGATTTGCCCTTTGAGGTAAGTGACCGCATTTCCCGCGATTGCTACACGATCGCCTCGAAGTCCACACCAAAGCTCGCCGCCTCGTGCCGAAATCTGCTTGGCGTGCAGTTGATCTTTTCCGAGACGTTGCGCCCAAAATGGCGTCAAAGTGCAATGGGCCGAACCGGTGACGGGGTCTTCGTCGATGCCGTAACCCGGAGCGAAATTGCGTGATACAAAATCCAGATCATCTCCCGGTGCCGTGACGATGACTGACGAGGTGTCGAACTTCACCATTCGCTCGAAATCAGGCTTCAGCGCCGCGACGGCAGTTTGGTTGGCTATCACGACAAAGTGATCGCGAGATTTTCCCACCCACTCAGCGCATTCCACACCAAGCGCGCCCAGTAGTTCGCCGGAGGATTCCTCGAATTCCGATTTAATCGGTGGTCGGCTAGGGGAATTCAGTTCGTAGCGGCCGTGACTATCACGTTGCACGCGCAATCGACCACTTTGGGAATTGAATACGATTTCAACGAGACTGGACTCTCGATCAAAAATCACGGCAGCTGCGGCGAGCGTGGCATGACCGCATAGGTCAACTTCCCGCGCAGGCGTGAACCAGCGGAGGTGATAGCTACCCTAGGATTCAGAAACGTAGAAGGCCGTTTCGGACAATCCGTGTTGCCAAGCCATGCGTTGTAGCAGCTCGTCGGGGAGCCACGATTCCAAAGGACAGATTGCGGCGGGATTCCCTCCGAATGGTTTATCGGTAAATGCGTCGACCCAGTAGAACGGAATAGTGCCCATGCCGCGATTAACGGTCGATCAGGCGGACTCTGCAATACGAGCAAGCGCTGTTTGGTTGAGCCGGCACGTGGTCCATTCGCTCATCATCTCCGCCCCTAGGCTTTGATAGAAATCAATCGCGGGTTGGTTCCAGTCCAGCACGCACCATTCCATGCGACCGCAAACTTTGGCATGCGCTGTCTTGGCCAGATGGAGCAGCAACGCCTTTCCATGACCGCCGCTGCGATGATCGGGCCGAACGAATAGGTTTTCAAGGTAGAGACCGCGTCGCGCGAGGAACGTGGAGAAGTTGTAGAAATACAGTGCGAAACCAACCGGGGTTTCGCCATCAAAGGCCAACACACAATGCGCGGAGGCCGCTCCCTCCACCGGGAAAAGTTGGGCTTAGAGGATCTCGACCCTAGCGACCACATCGTCGACCATCTTTTCGTAGACCGCCAGCTCGGTGATGAACTCGAGCACCAGCGAGGTATCGGCGGAAGTGGCGTCGCGGAGAGTCGTCATAGAAAGGGAAGGTGCGGCCGGTGATTATTTGATCCGCACTTCGCGGCCCGATGCTGACGAAGCGTAGATCGCATCGAGGATCTTTTGCACGGCCAAAGATTCAGCGGGTTTTACGTAGGGTTCCACCTTGCCGAGTAATACGTCGATGAAATGCACCATGCGGTTCTCATTCACCAGTGGGGTGGAGGGTGTTACTTCTTCGGTCACATAGCCAATGCGGCTCGGACGAATGAGGCGTAAGGGGTTGAGCATGATGCCCGCATCGGTGCCGAAAACTTGGGAAGTGAAGAAGTCGTTTTCAGGGAGGTGGGCGGCCCATGAGGCTTCGAGTAAAACGGTGCGCCCACTCTTGAGTTTGATGAGTGCAACGGCCAGATCATCGACGTCGAATTTTGCCTTTTTATCGACCTCGCCTTTGCCCCAGTCCCCATTGCCTCGACCAAGGGGGCCGAGTTGAGAGTAGGTTTGACCGCTCACGGCAGCAGCTTCGAATTCCCCCATCAGAAACAACGCGCGGTCGAGGGCATGGACCCCAATATCGTAGGTGCAACCGCCGCCGGCGAATTGCTTTTGGGTGAACCACGATCCGATTCGCGGGATCCCACTGCGACGCGACCAGGAGGTCTTGGCATGGTAGACGTCGCCGAGCTTACCTTGGTTGATGAGATGTCGAGCGGTTTGGACTTCGGGAGAGAAGCGCATGTTTTGGCCGACCATAAGCCGGCGACGGTGCTTCTTGGATGCGGCGATCAGTTTTGCCGCGTCTTTGGCGTTGGTGGCCATCGGCTTATCCACCATGACGTGTTTTCCCGCCCGTAAGGCTTCGATTCCGACCGAGGCGTGGAGGAAGTTGGGCAATGCGATTGAGATCACGTCGATATCCGAACGTTTGAGCAGGTCCTGATAGTCGGTGACCAAATCGGGGATTCCGAACGTGTCGGCAGCCTCCTGGCCGCGTTGGGCCGAAACCTCCGCTAGGGCGACTACGTTGGCTGCAGGGTGTTGTTGGAAGCTACGGATGTGGTCGATGCCGATAGCACCGGCACCAATGACTGCGATATTGAAGTTTTTTTTGGATTTGGCCATGGGGGGATGGGAAGGTGGAGGACTTAGATCTGGGGGCGTTTAGTGGATCAGGCTTTGCCCCAGTTCCGCATTTGTTCGAGCGAGAGGCGGACAGATTCGATGGGGTCGTGATTATATTTTTCGACTTCGATCACATACCATTCAACCGCGCCGATGCTTTCGGCGGCGGTGAAAATAGGGGCGAAATTGACCGGCCCTGAGCCGATCTCGGCTTCGTCTTTTATGTGTAGAAGTTGAATGCGACGTCCGTATTCGCGGATAATTTGGGCAGGATCTTGTCCCCCGTGTTGAACCCAATACACATCGGCCTCGAAGCTGACGTTGGCCGGGGCGGTGTGATCGAGCAGCCAGTCGATGCCGGGACGGCCGTCTTGTAACGCGATTTCGTGGTCGTGATTGTGGTAGTGGAACCGAAACCCCATGCCGCGGAGTCGGGCACCGATATCGTCGAGTTCGGCTCCGATGGTGCTACAAACTTCGGCGGAACGGAAGTGGTCGACTGGCCAGAACGGGCAAATGATATCGCGCGTATCGCAGAGGAGGGCCTCATCGATAACCGCATTAAATTCTCCCCTGAGGCGATCAATGCCGATGTGCATGCCGGAGACAATGAGTCCGGCCTTCTTCATAGACTCGGCGGCGGCGGCGGCCTCGAGATTCCCGTAACCTGCGGTCTCCACGCCGGTGTAACCCATCTTAGCAACTTCTTTGACCGTAGCATCGAAATCTTCGGCGGTTTGATCCTGGAGTGACCAGAGTTGCAGCGAAACACGAGGTGAGGGCATGGGGCTCGATAGCAAACTCAGCCAATAGGCGTCAATCGCGTGACGGCCTCAGGGTCGAACGGTGAAGCTTAACGTGGACTGTTAGACTCAGACCAAACGCAGTCCTAGTCGGCCAAGATCACTCGTTTTGATCTGTTTGCCGATTTGGAGGAAGGGCTAATCAGCGCCCTGAAATAGGGTGCGATTGTCGGAAACAAGACGAAAACAATCAAGATGAGGGGCTGGAGGCACGGAATCTAAGGTGTGCTTGGTTGGATGTAGCGTGCTTTGAGGAGGCGGAAATCTCCGTAGTTGCTTATCAGCCCAATCCTCGACACTTCTGAAGGATTATAGATATGTTTAAGAAGATAATTTCAGCGTTCCGACGCTCCTCTGCGTCGTCCAGCGACGCCTCGAGTCAGTCCAAAGACTCGACCCCAAAATCAAGTTCCTCCCCGAAGTCCCAAGCTCCGAAAAGTGGCGGAAGGTCACGTAATCCGGACGCAGGAGGGGGCGGTAATCGTAGCCGCCGCAAGCGCTCTGACCGTCCGGATCGTCCTGACCGTCCTGAAAAAACCGGTGAAAACACCCGGGGCGAACGTTCTAGTGGACGCGGCGGAGAACGTTCTGGTGGTCGCGGCGGCGAAAGACGTGGAGGCGAAAGAAGAGGTGGACGCAGAGATGGCGCCCCAGCAGGACGTGGCGGTCGGAATGACCGCAGCGAACGTCGCGGACCTCCGCCACGTGATGATTTCGAGCACCCGCAGACTGAATCTTTCAAACCGAAGACGCCGATCGACATCCCTCCTCAGGATACTGAGTTCTCCAAATTAGGGTTGAATGACGCGTTAGCGTTTTCAGTCGCGGAAAAGGGTTATGAATCCCCGACTCCGATCCAGGCTCAATCGATTCCCTTGATTCTCGCGGGACGTGATGTGATCGGTTCGGCTCAGACCGGCACCGGTAAGACGGCAGCATTCGCGCTGCCGATTTTGCAGAAACTGAACTCGCACGGCAAGATGCGGTGTCTCGTGCTCGAACCCACCCGCGAACTCGCTTTGCAGGTTGAAGAAGCGTTCCAAGAGTATTCCAAGTTTACTGACCTAACGACCACGATCATTTATGGCGGGGTAGGCTATGGTAAACAACGTGAAGATTTGCGTCGCGGAGTTGATATCTGTGCTGCCACTCCTGGCCGATTGCTCGATTTGATGGAAGACGGCACCACCAACCTCGATGATATTGAGATATTGGTGTTGGATGAGGTTGATCGCATGCTCGACATGGGTTTCTTGCCGGATGTCCGTCGGATCGTGCAAAGGTGTAAGCAGAACCGTCAGACCCTCTTTTTCACTGCGACTATCCCCCCTGAAATTGCCTCATTGGCGGACTGGGCGCTGAATAATCCTGAGCAGGTCAAAATTGGCATGCAGCGGAGGGTGGCGGAAACCATCTCCCATGCATTCTATCCGGTGGTGGCTTCGCAGAAGTTTAACCTCATGCAGGAGTTAATGCGTCGGACTGATTTTAAAAGTGTGCTCGTGTTTACCCGGACCCGGATGGGCGCGGATAAAATCGCCCGCCGTTTGCAAGCCGACAATCACACCGTGGCGGTGATGCATTCTGATCGCAGCCAGCGCGAACGCGTCGAAGCCCTGCAAGGCTTCAAGTCCGGTAAATTCGAAGTCCTCGTGGCCACCGATATCGCCGCTCGCGGTCTCGATATCGCGGGTGTTTCTCACGTCATTAACTACGATGTGCCCGAGAATGCGGAAGATTATGTGCATAGGATCGGTCGGACTGGCCGGGCGCAATCGACCGGTGATGCTTTCACTTTGGTGACCGAAGAGGACGTGCGAAATGCCCGTTCGATCGAGCGGTTCATCGAGTCCGACATTGAACGCACTCAAATCGACGATTTTGATTACATCTATTCGGCGCTGTTTGACGCCAAGGTATTGGCGGAGGCCGCTCCAGTTAAGCCGAAATCGCGGTTGATGCGCGGAATGCGTCGCTGATTCCCAGAGGACGCGTTGCGACTTCTGGATTCTTAGGTTTGCAGGTTGTCACTTGAAGCTCAACCCGCTGGCCTAAGAACGACTATGCAATTAGAACTCCCAGACCGCGAATACGGCGGTTATATCTTTGATCTGGATGGCACGCTCATTCATTCCATGCCGGTGCACTATCGGGCCTGGGACGCTGCAATGCAGCGAGCGGGGATCGGACAATCCTTGGACGAGGATCTGTTTTATTCGCTGGGTGGGGTGCCGACTCCATTAGTCGCATTAAAGCTCGGTGAGCACTATGGCATCACCGTGGATGGCGAGGAAGTTTCGCACTACAAGGAGGAGTTGTATTTGGATCTAATAAATTCGGTCGAATTGATCACCCCGGTGGTTGAATTTGCACGAGAGATTGCGAAATCGAAACCGGTCGCGATTGCGACCGGTGGTGCTGCTGAGGTGGCGCTTCCTGCGCTGGAAGCGGTTGGCCTCCGAGAGGTATTTTCCATCGTGGTGACGCCGGCCGATGTCGGTGAGGGCAGAGGGAAGCCAGCGCCGGACATGTTTCTCGAAGCGGCCAAGCATATCAATGTGCCGCCCCATGAGTGTGTCGTTTTCGAAGACGCAGTTCCTGGGTTTGAAGCCGCGATCGCAGCGGGCATGGCTTTGGTGAAAGTGCCGAGTCGCTCGTTCTGATTCCGGGGACTAGTTTGAAGAGTCCAGACGGCGAAGGTGGACTTCGTCACCCATTGCGAGATCTGCGGTCTCGGCCGCATTGCCCCAGTTTCGTGATAGCCAAAAGAATCCATCAGCGTTGGGAAAAATGACCCATTCGCCTCGCTTTACGCTAGAGAAGTCTTGGCCATAGCGGAAGCGGTAAGACTTTCCGTCGATGCGAATTTCAGCCCAGAGCCCAGGATCGAGCCCGATGCGCTCGAGGTCGGCGAGTTGGATGTCCAACCAAACATTGCCGTAGATTGCGGAAACGTGACTCACCTTAGTGACCAGACCACGATTATCATGATCGAATACGACCCGGCTGGGCTGGAGTTGAGCCGGTTGGGTAGCATCGAATGGTTGTTCGCGCGGGAGGGCTTGGCGGCCCCGATCGAGCCAACGATTTAAGGCCCGAAGCGCGATAAGGCGTTCGGCCTGATTTACATTTATGTGCCCATCTCGATCGATACGGAAGAGGGCGGGGCGCATCTGCGGGGTGTCGGGAGAGAGGGGCGCGTTGGAGATATAGGCTTTGGGCCCAAGTATCTCCGAACGGTTTGCCATGAATAGCAGCGGTCTAAGTGGAGTGCGTTTCACCCCGGGTGCTGCATCGTTTTCACGAAGTTCCAGAGCGGCGCCGATGGCGACAGCGCCGTGGTAGCGAGAATCTTCCCGCTCCATTAAGTGGGTGGCAATCGTGCCTCCCATGGAATCGCCTTCGATGATACTGCGTTGGGGGCGCCCAAATTCGTCGGATACGAACGCGTGTAGATTATCGAGGTCAGTGATGGCGTCGGCGATGATCATGCCGTTGCGACGGTAGCTCGTTTTTGCAATGATCCAGCCTTCGTCGATCAGGGATGCGTAAGCTGCTTGGTCGGGGAACAGGTCGGCGACAAGCGGGGCGGCATCAGAGCGGAAACCGTGAGCAATCAGTAACAGAGAGTGGTTCCATTCTCGATCCGAATCACGGGCTATCGTGTAGTGAGCACCGTCGATCGTTCCGCGGGTTAATTCGACGGTGGCGAAGATGTGGATTGGCAGAAATGCAATAGCCCCGAGCAATGCGAACCGGAGGCTGAGGCGAAGCGATAACATGGGGAAAATGAAAATTGGTTTTGGCGTGGTTGTCGAATCGTGTTGGGTAGACCTCATGAATCTGACCGACCTCGTAAATCCCCATATATTGAGTCAGCCGGTTTACGAGCCAGGGAGACCGATTGAGGACGTGGCTCGCGAGCTGGGTTTGAATCCGGGCACCATCATCAAATTGGCTTCGAATGAGAATTCGCTGGGGACATCGCCGTTGGCATTGAATGCGATGCGGCAGGCGTTGGAAGGCGCAGCACTATACCCGGATGGCGGATGCATCCAATTGAGGGCACGACTGGCGACGCGGCATGATTTGGCGAGTGATCAAATCGTGGTGGGGAATGGCTCCAATGAGCTGTTGGAGTTGCTCGGGCATGTATTTTTGCGGCCAGGAGATGAGGTGCTCATGGGGACGCCGGCATTTATCGTCTATAAGCTGGTCACCTTACTCTTTGGTGCGACGCCGGTGGAAGTTCCGCTGTGCGATCATGTGCACGATCTTTCGGCAATGGCCGCAGCAGTTACGGATCGAACGAAGATGATTTTTCTGCCAAGCCCCAATAATCCGACAGGGACAACCAATGAGGCTTCGGAGATGATCAATTGGGTGAGATCACTTCCGGAGAATATTGTAGTCATTATCGATGAAGCCTACGCTGAATATTTGGATAAAGAGCCTGATTGGAGTGACTTGCTTGCCGCAGGTCGTCCTCTGGTGATTCTGCGGACCTTCTCCAAGATTTTCGGTTTAGCCGCCCTGCGGGTGGGATATGGGCGGATGAATTCTGAGCTGGCGGGATTGTTGCAACGCTCGAGGCAGCCCTTCAATGTGAACGCCGTGGCCCAGGCGGGGGCGTTGGCGGCCTTGGATGACCACGATTGGATCCAGCGTTGCCGGCAAACCAATCGGGAAGGACTGGAGCAACTGGAGCTTGGTTTGGCGGACTTGGGATTACCTTTTGTCCCTAGCGTGGGGAATTTCGTGCTGGTTAAAGTAGGAGACGGAAAAGTGTTATTCTCTGCACTTCAACGAGTTGGGGTGATCGTGCGTCCGGTTGGGGTTTACGGACTGCCGGAGTGGGTGCGGATCACGGTGGGAAGTGCCGCCCAGAACGAGCGTTTATTATCAGCGCTTGCTGAGTTTAGGGGGGCGATGTGAGCCGGAGGGGGCACTTCGGGCGAGTCGGTCAGCCGGTTAATTTGGCCAATAATTGTTGCATCAATTGATTCCGATCTTCGACGAACATAAATCGATCTTGCCCGATTCTGTCGTAGGCTTGTCGGAGTAGGGTCGTCGGAGGGCGCCTCATATCCATAATTTGCCGCAGATTCGAGGGGAGTTCTGGTGCGTTTGCGGATTTTAAGTCGAATTCTATCAGTCGAGTCAGGGCTGCTTGATTTAATGAATCCCGTTGGACTGCATGATTGAGGACCATTCGGGCTTCACGACTTGCTCCGACATCCTCCAAGCGCTTGGAGACCGCGACGAGGTTTTCTGCTCGGAGTGCGTCCAGGTTTAAGTAGTTTCCTAAAAATAAGTTAGCTTCTTCTCGTTCCCCCAAAGCGTGGTAGCAGATTGCTTGCAAACCGTTGAATACGGGAGCGAGTTTATCCTCCCACTCGGGATTATCGGCAAGTGTCTGCTGGGTTTGATCGAGGGCGCTACGGTAGTCGCCGGCGGTAATAATCGCTTCAACGACCATCAGCGCGGGGCCTTCGAGCGCCATACTCTGCTGGGTGGCTTGGGTCACAACGTGTTGGGCGACATCCACCCGGGCGGTGTTGGCCGCAAAATCACCTAGCTGCAGCAACACCGAGTAGTTTCCGTGGAATTCTCGTAGTAGTGATTGAGCATCATTCTCGACGGCGATCTCCTCGCCTGCCTTGTCGAATGCGTAGAGCATGTCGATGCGGGGTTGAGCCTGGTCTGGATATTTGATCCGCCGAAGGAAGCTCGTTTGTCTTGCGGATTCGACCTGTCCGTCGGCTATGAGCCATTGGATCTGGTGTCTATAGATCTCTAGGTTTTTGGGGAATTCGATATTCAGTTACTTAATAAGCGCGAGCGCGAGTTCCGGAAAACCGCGATCCCACTCGATTTTAGCCTGTAGTAGACGGCTTTCGGGCAACTTACTGATGTGCTCGTCGCTCAGAGTGTCCTCGGTCTGGTCAAAGTTGCCGCGGAAAAAGAGCGCATTTGCTTTCGCTATTCGAAGGAGTTGTTCGGATTTAGAACTAAGTTCCCCATTGGATAATAGAGAATCGCAAAGCTTCACGATCTCCGAGTCTCTCTGCTGGGAGAACAAAACCTGAATAGCACGGCTCAGATAGGGGGTTTCGTTGAAATGATATTTTGTGCATTCAACCAGAGTATTTAGGGCTAGGTCACCTAGTCCCATGGCCTGATACAGATCTGCCAGTAGTAATCTCCCATCTAAATGGTGAGGAGATCTCGCTAGTCCCGCTCGCACCTGGTGGAACGATTTCGAGAAATCGCCCGACTCGATCGAATCTTGGGCCTGTGTTATGTAGGAATCCCCTCTGGCTTCCCGGTATTCATCCCAGTTCGGGGGGTATATCCGATCAAACCAAGATATACCGGCGAGGTTGTGCCGGTGCGTGTCGTTCAGAAATAGGGCTGTCCCGGCTCCGAGATAGGCGGAGACCAGCAACAATAGTGTCCAAATCGTCATTTGGAGAGGAAATGCCTGCATCTTCCAGCCGGACCTCGCCCGGTAAACGTAAATGGGTAGCCAACGTTTCCAACTCACGAGAACTTTCATCGCGGTGGAATCGGGGATCCGGTTTTCGAGAGGGCGGGGCACGTGGGAAATACTCGGGGTCGTGGACGATCGGGTTAAAAGCTCTTTCGATATCGAATCGGTAATCGGGGTTCCTTTGATTGGCATTATTCCGCAAATCAAGAAGTTGGACGCGGTTGAAAAGGCTAAAGTTGTTTTAACCAATGCTGATCGACAGGTTTCGGAGGCCTTTTTGACTCTTCATTCGGCAATGCGACTCAAGCCTGAGGCGAAGGATGCGAAATGCATTCTGACAACCAGCACGATTCCTGGTGAGGGTAAGTCATTTGTGACAACGAATGTCGCGATGACCTACGCGGCCCATGGGGAGAAAGTAGTGATTGTTGATTGTGACTTAAGGAAGCCGAACATTCACAAGACTGTACAACTAGAGAACATCAAAGGCGTTATTGATATCGTAGGAGGTTCCGGAACGTTGGACGAAGTAATCCTTAAAAATGTAGCCCCTAATCTGGATGTCATTCCAACCGGTGGACGGGCTAAGAATCCTACTCACATCCTAAATAGTAAGAGCTTCGAGCAAATGGTTACAGACCTCAGGGGACGTTATGATCGGGTGTTCTTTGATACGCCGCCACTAGCCAGCGGTTAGCGATGCGATGGTGATCCTTCGGTTGATGGATGGTGCTCTTTTCTCGATATTTTTCAATAAGGTTCGTCGTAAGGCAGCGCAATTTGCTGCGAAAAAGTTATCAGAGAGCGGTGTGCCGGTATTCGGAGCAGTTTTGAATGGTCTCAACTTGGCGGTTTCCGGTTACTACTACGCTCAATACTACGACAAATCTTATAAGGATTACTACGTTGTGATGTCGAAGAACGACGATACCCCCGAACGCTAGTTAGCCTCGGAGTTATTTGATTCAGCGAGCGGCTGCTCTTTGCAGCCGGTCATTTATGGTATCTGCCCAAGCATCGGTTTCCGGAACCAACTGAATGTTGATTCTCGGGTATCCCCCGGAGTCAACCGCACGTAGGATGGAGAATAGCCGGTTTGCTGCTGTTCGGCCCTGGTTATCTGGTGCCAAGACACATTGATTTGTCGGCAACGCTTGTAACGAATCCCTGAGGTGGAAATGGATCCAGGCCTCTTGTTCGCTCAACTCGGCCGGAAAGCTTCGATATAGAGTCACGGACGTTTTTGGACTATAATGTCGTTTTAACATTCCCGGGGCAATGGCCGCCTCGCCTTCAGGTATCACTGATTTAGTCAGTCTCAAACTGTCTCCAAGTATCTTTCTGAGCTCCGTGCTCGTCACGCCACCCGGTCGCAACAAAACAGGCGATTCTCCGTTCCTAATGTCCAGGATAGTTGACTCGACGCCAATTGCGGACTGGCCGCCTTCAAGGATTGCAGGAATTTTCCCATCCAGACCGCTTTTTACGTGAGCGCTTGAAGTCGGGCTCATGTATCCGAATGGGTTGGCACTGGGTGCAGCCAGAGGGACCTTCACCGTTTGCAGCAGACTGCGAAACACGGGATGACTGGGCATCCGAATCGCGACGGAATCAAGCCCTGCCGTGATGACGTCTGATACCGAAGCTTTTTTAGGCAGTACCAGTGTCAGTGGGCCGGGCCAAAACCGATCGGCCAGCTGGTGGGCTGTTTCATTCCATTGGGCAAGTCCGTGGGCCTGTTCCAGGCTATGAACATGCACGATAAGGGGATCTTCGCTGGGGCGGTTCTTGGCCGTAAAAATCTTTTTGCAGGCACTTTGGTTGGTCGCATCAGCAGCAAGCCCATATACTGTTTCCGTAGGCACAGCGACTAAGTCTCCCCGCTTTAGGACGGCAGCCAATCTTTTCAAATTGACTGGAGTGGGGCGATAGATCCGCGTTTTCATTAGTTCCTGTGCATGAAAAAGCCGGGGCATATTTCACGCACCGGCTCGAATGTAGGAAAACTTCGTTTCGCTTACTGTGCAAAAAGCAGGTTTCGCGCGCGCTTAACCGTTTTGGTAATGCGTCGCTGCTCCTTGGCCGACAAATGCGTGTATTTACGAGGAAGAATCTTCCCAGTGTCGGTGATATATGGCTTCAACGCGTCCGGCGTCGAGAATGGGATCTCGGCGGGAGAAATGCTGCGTTGTTCGGTTTCTTCAGTAGTGCTCATATCGGAAAAAGACGGAGATGGAACCGTGTTCGGTCACCATCTGTCAATGGGGATTTTCAACCGTGTTCGGTCGTTTGATAACAATTCGTTCCCCGTTGCAGCCATTTCCGCTCCGGATCTCGTCGCTTCATTGAATTCACCGACGAATAAATGGAATCAGCTAAGTTAGTTTTGTTGTTCGATTCGGGTTATCTTTACCGATACCGGAGCGGTATTGAGCTGATGGTCCACGATAATGCCGAACCATCCCTCTGGGCCGACCGACCAAGCGTGGAAAGGCCGAATGGGTTGGTTTTCGTCCAAGGTCCCCTGCCAGGCCATTTGAACTCTACCGGCTTTATACCAAAGGATTCTCACCAAAGGCATTTTTTCCGTAGTATTGCCGTCGACCCGTAATTCTCCATCCAGCGCGCTCAGCGGCTGATCTGCTCTTAACCAAATCTGATCTCCGGGGGACAAAACGAGTCCGTCTGCACTCGCCTTTCCTCCTCTAAGGTAGATTTGGTCTGGGGACCAGTCGGTAGCTAGGAGAGCGGTTTCTATGCCATCGGTCTCCGGGTTAACGGCGGAAGCGTTGTGTGTCAGCGGTGGCGGAAGGTGAGGGGAAGCTTGCGAATCGAGCAGGGTTGGCGGAAACCAGCCAGCGAGCCCTTTGCCGTAGTCGGAAGCATCAAGTTCCACCCGGAATCGAAGCTCGCGTTGGCGACAATCGAAGACGGTCTGCCGTGTTATTGTTTCCTCTCCAGGGAGTAGTTCGAGGTTTTCGGACCAAATATGATGCCAGGTGCCGTCGACCTCATATTCGATAGTGAATTTGGCTCGAACCTTGGCGTTGGGCGAGGCCGAGCCTCGCATTAGGATTGGTTCGGCTCGGGCCCGGCTCCCTTTCCAGTTGAGTTTGATACTTATGGGTTCGCTGGTGGTCCCGAACAAAGGCCGACCTGTTTCATCTGTATACAGCAAGGTATACTCATCGAATTCTAACAATCGCGGTTCGAAGTTGGTTTTGAATGTGTTGATCAGTTTTAACTGAAGACGGTCCTCCGCCATGATTTGAGGAATCTCGTAGAGTTTTAGCACGGAGCCGCAAAACCGGGAAATCGCGAACTCGTCGATCGGCACGTGTGCCTGACCGGGCCAGTGATCCCATGGAACCGATGAAACGAGTTGATTGAATCTTGATGGTAGATTGACCAACCGTTGCAGCAGTTGTGATTCGGAGGGACCATATGAAGTCCCATCATGCATCCAAAGTGGGAGCCCCGGGTGTTTTTCTGTCGGCCACACGCGTTCAAGCCATTCGACGCCTGTCCCATAGAACACGCGATGCTGACCCTGTGCGTTTGGCGGACTGATCAAATCGACTAAAACGGAATATGAATCCACCGACTCGGAAGGTATGCGCACGCCTGCAAGGTAGCTGAATGCAGAACCCTCCTCTGACAATATCCGATATTCACTCCGCGCTGAAGCTGAGTGTCCAAAAAGAACCCGTTCACCCAGCCACGCCGATCGCCAAGCCGGCAGGGCAAATATAATGGTTATTAGAACTAGCGTGACGGTGTTGCCTCGAGGGGGAAGTTGTAGTCCAAAACCAAGGAAAAGAGCCGTGCCGAGACACACCGCAGCTGATGCGGAGATGTAGGCGATCTCTTGATTAGTGGCCAGCAACAGCAATACGCACAGGGCGCATCCGGTTGCGGCGACTAAAATCATGGCGCGATCGAGCGACGTTCTATTCTTCCACCCCAGACATCCGATTCCGCCAAATAGAATAAGCGTAATCAGTCCAAATTGAGGAATTACCAACGGACCATAGTAGTCGTGTAGCGGACGCAGGTAAAAATCCCAGGTGAGTAACTCAGTTACATATTCTGCTCTGCTACCTCCCGCCAGTTGCAGCACGTTGTATGACCACTGCTGGAAACTTGCCCCGGTGATGAAGAGTTCCGTGCCGATCGGCAGCATCACCCCGGTGAGAATGATCAACGTGATACTCTGAGCCAGAGAACGGCGGTCGATGTGCTGGAGTAGAGCGGCGCGAACAACGAATCCTAATGCCCCGCAAATTGCGATCAGATGGAAACTGACCTTGTTCATCCCTCCCAGCCAAAGTCCCCCGACCATCACTAAATGCAATATCCAGCTCCGCTTGGAGAGCCCCGGGGCCATCGCTGCTGACCAAGTCACCAGTGCGATGCAAAAAACCCCCAAGGTATTGTGCCAGATGATCGTGTGCTGGCTAGCGGAGCAAACGATGATCACCCACGCGATCGCTCCTGCTCCCAAAGTGCCCACGCGTGGCTTCAGCAAGTGCTGCAGCCCAAACCAGCCGCCGACGATCAACAGGAGTCCCCCATAGGTCATCCCGATGAATGTGCCGCCTCCCAGAACTTCCATCCAACGATTTAAATAGAGGAATCCAGCTTGGATTGGAGTTACAAAATCTACGTAAGGAGCTTCGCCGTCGCCGATACGCCCAGCGCCGGCCATGACCAAGCCATAGTCCATGAAATCGCGAATAAATCCGTGGTTTCGCCACCAAGGTAGTGAGGCAGTTAGCAGAGCGACAAATCCCCACCACCATCCAAGTTTGCGGTTGGTCGGTGATTTCGAATGGTCCTTTTCCATGAGATTTACTGCAGCGCACGCTGGAAAAATCTTGGAATACGCGCAAAGTATTTTCTCCTCCGTTCCACTAATTGAAATTCCTCGCGGGGAATAATTGTCCGGCAATTTCTGTCCTACTCCTTATGAAGCGCATTCCTCAGATTCTTTTAACTCTCATATTGAGCACGGCCGGTTTTGCGGCGACCGAGAAAGCAACGGTTGGGGCCGGTTGTTTCTGGTGTGTTGAGGCGGTTTACGAACAGTTGCCGGGCGTCTTGGACGTGGTATCGGGTTATGCTGGTGGTCCCGAGAAAAACCCTACTTACGAGCAGGTCAGCGCCGGTCGCACGGGGCATGCCGAAGTGGTTCAAATCACATTCGATCCCGAAAAGACATCCTACCGCGACTTGATCGACTATTTCTGGAAAACCCATGATGTCACGGATCCACGAGGGGTTTGGCCGGACTTTGGTCCTCATTATCGCAGTATCATTTTGGTGCACAACGATGAGCAACTCGAAGAGGCACACGCTAGTAGAGGTGTCGCCCGCGAGAACCACGAAAGGCCGGTGATCACCGAAATCGTTAAGCTCAAGAAGTTTTACCCCGCCGAGGATTATCATCAGGATTATGTTCGGCTCAATCCGCGTAATTCTTACGTGCGGAATATTGCTTACAAGAAACTGGATAAGCTGGGACTGAAGCGTCCGTAAATTCCGGGGCCCGCGAAAACCGTGGTAACTTAAATCACGTGGGATTAATTTAGGCAGATGGAACGACTGAATCGAACCATCCGTCGACGCACCTGGCTCAAGGCCGCTGGTGTGGCCGCGAGTTCGGTGCTCCTTCCCGCTGCTGTTGTTCGATCGGCAACGCGTCCTCGCCGTCAACTGGGCGTCGCACTCGTTGGCCTAGGGAGCTATGCTAATTCCAAACTCCGTCCCGCGCTTCGTGAAACAGAGTTTTGCCGGCTTGCGGGAGTAGTCACTGGTTCAGCTCAGAAGGGAGCGGCATGGGCGCATCATTACGATTTCTCGGGTGACTCGGTTTACCACTACGAGGAGATGGATCGCCTCGCGGACGATCCTAACATCGATATCGTGTATGTCGTTACCCCGAATGCACTTCACGCGGAGCACTGCATTAAAGCGGCCCGCGCGGGTAAACATGTCATCTGCGAGAAGCCTTTCACTGTCTCAGTTGCTGAAGCCGATGCGGTGATCGGGGCTTGTCGAACCGCGGAGGTGAAACTCTCTCTGGGTTATAGGCTCCATTTTGATCCGTATCATGAGGTATTGAGGGACTTGGCGCGGGAGAAGGAGGCCCCCTTCGATCACATCCGTGGATCTCTGAGTTTTGAACTACGGGGCAATGCCTGGCGTGCGACCAAAGTTCTGGCGGGTGGCGGTCCTTTGATGGATCTTGGAATTTATGTGATTCAGGGCGCTTGCATGGCGGCTGGAGGGCTGGCCCCGACTTCGGTCTCTGCCCGTCAATTGCCGAAACTACGGCCAGACCGCTTCGTTGATGTCGAAGAGACTCTTGAGTGGACGATGGACTTTCCGGGTGGCGAGCGATGCGTAGGGCGCACAAGCTACAACGAGTCGGCGAATCGATTTCGGGCCGAAGGTGGTAAGCGGTGGTTCGAACTCGAGCCGGCGTTCACTTCCAGTGATTTAGCGGGTGCAACCCATGGAGGCCCATTGCAATTTGCCCCCGTCACTCAGCAGGCCCGACAGATGGATGCCTTTGCGCGGTGCATCCTCGAGGATCGCGAATCAGCTGTCGGCGGCGCGATGGGTCGCCGGGATATGGTTATCATCGAGTCCATCTACCGAGCGATGAACACAGGTGAAACGGTTGACGTTACCGGTGCCTGATCGGAATTACCGGCCGCAGCATTTTTTATATTTTTTGCCTGAACCGCATGGACAAGGATCGTTTCGACCGATCTTGGGGGCGGCTTTCGCTGGAGCCGGACCTTCGCGCAGGGTCTTGGAAAAAATCCAATTGCCGTCGATCAGTTCGAATTCGGACTTTTCGTGCATGACTCCCGAGCGGCCGTCTTCGGTGAAGTGGGCGGAGAAATCGACGTGGGAGATGCCAGGTCGAATGTCGGCCTCGTGGGCGTTGATCGTCAGTTTCGTCCAGGCGATGTCGTTGCCGTATTCCTCCACTTCATAAGGAGTGTCCTTGGTTTCCGCATAGGTGCGGTGGAGATAAGGGAAATCGTGAGTCGCGTGAGCCGTGTAACGAGAACGCATGAGGCGTTCAGCGTTCGGCGCGGGAGATTCGCCACTGATGATTGGCGAGCAACATTCCCCAAAGGGATTGCCGCTGCCGCAGGGGCAGGGGTCGCTAGCTTGAGGTGAAACCGGTTCGGGTGAATCTGACATGATCAAGCTCTAGTAGGATCTGAATCCGCTTGGCGAGACCTAGAGTGCGCTCTTCAGCCAAGTTTCCCCGCATAGGCGTCTCGCAGAACCTGGATAGTGTGCCGGACTGGAATAGCAGACTGCGTCGGTGACGCGAGGTGAGTCTTCATCTGGGTCAGGCAACCAATGTTACCCGAAGCCACTAAATCAGGTTCGAGGGAGCGGACGTGGTCAGCCTTCTTTTGTCCGAGAGAAGCAGCGATCACCGGTTGATCGATATTGTAGGTCCCCGCCGATCCGCAGCAGGTGCCACCGTCGGGAATTTCAACGACCTCCACCTTTGGAATCAGTTTGAGTAGGTCGCGCGGTTCGATTCGCACGCCCTGGGCGTTGGCGAGGTGACAGGCATCGTGATACGCAATTCGTAAGGATGCTTTGGGGGCGGGAATCGGAGCGAGTTCGTCCAATCGACTCAGATAGACCGAGATATCGCAGGTGCGCTCGGCCATCGCTTGCGCGGCGGCTTCCGCCGATGTGCCTTTTAGGATCAACGGGTATTCGTGAATTCCGGAACCGCATCCAGCGGCATTGGTGATCACCGCATCCACGTCAGCTGGAAATGCGCCCAAATTATTGATCGCAAATTTTTGGGCCTCTTTTAATTCGCCGACATGCCAGCTCAGCGCACCGCAACACCCTTGGGTTTCAGGAATTATTACTTCGATTCCGTTACGATTGAGCACCTCAATGGTAGCGTCATTTATATCGGGATCGAGCGCCTGTTGCGCACATCCCAA
>CAJXQX010000017.1 GCA_913058185.1 uncultured Verrucomicrobiota bacterium | reverse complement strand
GGGCTCGGAGATGTGTATAAGAGACAGAGGGAGGGAGGGTTGATTTCAGCTGTCAGCTTTTCAGCTTTTCAGCTTTTTTCCCAAAACGTTCGTGGACGATGGCGCCATCGTGAGTGATGAGACAGCCTTGGAGGATTTCGTCTTTACGGTCCAATTTTAGGGTCTTGGTTTCCTCATCCCAAAAGTGGGTGATCCAGGCAGCGAAGTTGGCGGCCAGAACTTGGGAGGCGTGAGTGGCCACGCTGTTTTCCAGCGAAGTATCGCCGAGAATGGTGGCACCATTGGCGGTTACCACATCTTCCCCTGGAACAGCGCCTTCGACGTTGCCGCCGGTTTCCAGCGCCAGGTCGACGATCACACTGCCAGCTTTCATGCCGGCAATCATCTCCTCGGTCAGGAGGATCGGGGCCTTGCAACCAAACACCTTGGCGGTGGTGATCACGATATCGGATTGAGCGCAGACTTTAGCCATGCCCGCCTGTTGTTTTGCGACCTGTTTGGGAGTGAGTTGTTTGGCGTAACCGCCGGCTGTTTGGCCGGTGTCACCCAGATCGATTTTAACGAACTTGGCCCCGAGGGATTTGACCTGTTCCTCCGCCACGGGGCGCGTATCAAAGGCCTCGATGCGAGCGCCCAGTCGTTTGGCGGTGGCGATGGCCTGGAGTCCGGCGACACCTGCTCCGATGACAAAAACGCGACACGGCATGATGGTTCCGGCGGGCGTCATCATCATCGGCAATGCACTGCGAATGCGGGCCGCTGCCTGCATGACCGCGGCGTAACCGCCCAGCGAGGCTTGCGAGCTCAGGGCATCCATCTTCTGCGCCAGGGTTGTGCGGGGAATCATTTCGAGACTCACGGCACTGGCCTTCGCTTCGGCGAAGTTTTCCAGCAACGCGGATTCATTGAAGGGGTCGAGGAAACTTAAGTGGACCGCACCGGGTTTGAGGGCGGCTATTTGTTCCGGGGACGGCTTGCGCACGCGCAGGACGAGGTCTGCCGCCCCGAGGGCTGCGGCCGGATCGCCGACGAGTTCGACGCCAGCCTTGGTGTATTTGTCATCCGAATACCGACTGGCCGTACCGAGCCCGGCCTCGGCCTGAACGGTGAGGCCAAGTTTGGTGAGCGCGGCGGCGGTGGTGGGGGTGAGAGCGGTGCGGAGTTCGCCTGAGACGGTCTCAGCGGGGACGTAGCAAATCATGATGGACTGGTGAGGTTTGGTGGCCGGAAGAGTTTTCCCGCGTAGTCGAATCCTAAACGCGTTGGGTCGCCCCGACAACTCCGGAAGTGATGAATTTTTCTGAAAATTTGTGCGATTGCCGTTCTCGATGTCTGTTTTCGGAATGAGACGGCGAGGCGTTTCAAGTTTGAGACAGCTGATTCAAGATGGCGAAGAAAGCATCTGGCTTCAGATCAGGGACCGCAAATTCAGTCCCCGCAGCCTTCAGTTGGTCGATGTTTTTACCGCATCCGATAAACGGAATGTTTAAGGTCTGAGTCGCCCGTAGATCCCAGGTGCCGTCTCCCACGTAGATCGCATCCCCGACGGCTCGCTGTGCCCGTTCCGCGGCGAGGGTGATGATTTGGGAGCGGATCGGCCGGTCCACGCTCGTGGCCATCGGGAGCCCGCGCCACGGGATTTTGGCGGCGTTGAGTTTGAGGCTGATTGAGTCGAACCAATCACCCGTGGCGATGGCGCAATCGAAACCTTCCTGCTGGAGCCGGGCTAGTAGTTCGACCGCTCCAAGAGTGGCGGGAAAAGCCTCGGGGTGCGCGATAATATCGCGGGCCAAGCGGTCTCGATACCCGGCGGAAACCCGGGTGATGGTCAATTGTAGCGCATCGTCATCCAGCTCCGGTAACGCGGTGCGGATAATGGCCGTCGCAGTGACCTCGGTGATTCGATCGAAGAATCCGGGCGGGAACGGTGCGCCCGTGACCTCGAGAAATGCCGCCTCGAATGCGCTCCAGTCGTAGGATTCCCCGCCGATCAGCGTGCCATCCACATCAAAAATAATGAGCGGTTTGGCCGCACCCGAATCAGGTTCGGTCAAGCGGAGTCAGGAGCCGAGGTGTTTTGGGCAAAATCACCTTTGGTTGAACAGTTGATCCAAGCAGAGGTGCCGGCGACGTAGTGTTCTTTCTTCCAGATGGGCACGCGGGACTTCAGTTCATCGATGATAAAGCGGCAGGCATCGAACGCCGGTCCCCGATGAGCAGCGGCAACGCCGACCCAAACCGCCATGTCGCCGATTTGGAGATGTCCGACGCGATGGACGGCCTCAGCGGCCAGCAGGTCGAACTTTTCGCACGCTTCCGTCATGATACGACTGCCCTCAGCCTCCGCGAGTTCGGCATAAGCTTCGTATTCGAGGGCCGCGACAGCTTGCCCCTCATTGTGATTGCGCACCCACCCCTCGAACGTCGCGCATGCCCCGGCTTGCGCATGACTTAGGCGAGAAGCGAATTCATCGATGACAATGGAATCGTCTGAAATTTTGAAAGACATGCTAGTAATTTACCCGCCGGCGACGGGGGGGATGAATACGACTTCGTCGCCGTCTTTGAGCGGGGCGGGCCAGGATCGGAACTCGCCGTTTACGGCGGCGCGGAGACGGTCGACGGGGAGGGTGAAGCCGTGGGCGGTTTGGAGTGCGTTATAGAGCGATTGGGCGTCTGCGGCCTCGGTGCTGAGCGATTCTTCGGCGAGGCCGCGTTGTTCGCGTAGAATGGCGAAGTATTTTACCGTGATCGTTTTCATGCTTCAGCTTGGAAGTCGGATTTGCCGCCGGATTTGGCGATGAGTTTGGTTTCGCGGATCACGATGTCTTTGCTCACGGCTTTGCCCATGTCGTAGAGGGTTAACGCCGCGATGCTCGCGCCGGTTAAGGCTTCCATCTCGGCGCCGGTTTTGGCGGTTACAGCGACGCGGCAATCTATCTCGATTTCGACCGAACCGTCGGCGGCAGGTTCGCGGGGCTTCAGGTCGACGGCACAGTCTTCCATCGGCAGTGGATGACAAAGAGGAATCAACTCACTGGTGCGTTTAGCCGCCATGATTCCGGCGAGACTTGCAGTCTGAAAAATCGGGCCTTTTTTGCCCACGATCTCGTCGCCTTCGAGCAACCGAGCGAGGGGCTCGGGTAAGTGCACGATGGTTTGGGCGTGAGCCGTTCGGCGGGTGACGGCTTTGGCGCCGACATCGACCATGCGGGGTTGGTTGTTTTTATCGAGATGCGAGAGCACTTTTTTGAAATTTTGGAATTACGATTGCTGAGGTGAGCTCAGATCCAACGCCAGAGTTTAGCCGGGTGGCCGGCGGGGAATTCGGTTTTGTCCGCCGCGAGTTCCACGAATCCATCGGTGTTGAGCAGGCCTCCGAGGTCGCCGGAAGTGTTGAAGGCGGCGGGATGCGCACCGCGTTGGCCTTGTTCGTCGGTGGTGAGTTTAACCGGGAGCATGAAAGCTAGTGGTCGCGGAAATTTAAATGCTTCGGTCAGACAAACCGTTTCGCATTCGACGGGGTTCGCGTCGGCCATTTGGCGGAGCGCCGGGAAGACATAACGGTGCAGACAGGTGTAGGTGGAAACCGGATTGCCGGGCAGGGCGAAGATCGGCGTATTTCTCGAGGTGGTGCCAAACCACAGGGGCTTGCCGGGACGTTGGGCGATGCCTCGGAGTCGCTCGGTGGCACCGAGGTCAGCCAGGACCGCGGGCACATGGTCTTTTTTACCCTTCGAAACGCCGCCGGTGAGGATCACGACATCGAACTCGGCTAGAATTTGGCCCAGCGCCGCTTCGATTTCGGTGCGATGATCGCGGATATGAAAACGCTCGATGCGTCCGGCCAAGTGGCTTTGGTCCAGGGCAGCCCGCAGCGCGTAGTCGTTGGACTTTCGGATCTGATGCGGAGCGATCTGAGGGATACCGACATCGATCAACTCGTCTCCCGTAGCGACGACCGCGATGCTGGGTCGAGCGGAGACCTGCAGTCGGCTGCACCCGGTGCTCGCGGCGACGGCGATCTCGCGGCCGGTCAAGACAGTCCCGGGAGCGACGAGCTCTTTGCCGGCGGCGCAATCTGAGCCGCAGCGGTGAATGTTTTGGCCAGCGATGCGGGGAGCGCCTTCGCGCAGGCGGATGCGGTCACCATCGCGGTCGGCATCTTCGTAGGGCACGATGGCATCGGCGCCTGCGCTGAGCACGGCCCCGGTGGCGATTTCGATCGCGGTGCCGGGCTTGCTGAGGGTTCGAGCAATCATGCCGGCAGCTTGAAATCCGACGACCTCGGCGGATGCGTTTTTATCGGTCCCGAAGTCGGCCGCGCGCACGGCAAATCCATCCATCGTAACGCGGTCGAATACCGGCATCGGTCGATCAGCGACGATGGCGGAGCGCAACACCCGGCCGTGGGCGGCTTCGATACCACAATCCTCCACCGGCATTTTAGGCAAATGTTGGGCGATCGTGGCGGAGGCTTCGGCGGGGCTTGAAAGCATAGTAGGCGAACAGTGTTGATTATTACCGACCGGCGGCAACTCCGAGTTCAACTCGGCCAGCATTCGATTTATGGCGTAGAGGGGTTGTGTCCGCCCAAAATCGCGTCATGTAATAAGCCCCTGTGTCCACCATCAACGTCACCGATAAACTCGCCCGCCCCCTACGTGATCTGCGGATTTCGGTTACGGATCGTTGCAACTTTCGGTGTCCTTATTGCATGCCCAAGGAGGTTTTTGGGGCGGATTATCCGTTTCTGCATGATCTTCAACTCATGTCCGCCGACGAGATTGTGCAAATCGCCCGATCATTCGTGGAATTAGGCGTGACCAAAATCCGACTCACGGGTGGTGAACCATTGCTACGTAAGGACTTGACAGAGATCGTGCGTCGCTTGAAATCTGAGGTGGGCCTGCCCGAGGTGGCATTGACCACCAATGGATGGTTGCTCGGTCGCTATGCTGAGGCGCTGCGGGATGCCGGTCTCGATCGCCTCAATGTTTCGGTCGATTCGCTTGCGGCAGAGACCGCAGGGAAAATGAACGGTCTCGGACTCGATTCGCGTAAGGTTTTGGCGGCGATCGATGAGGCCAGCGCGCTGGGTTTGCCGATCAAGATCAACACTGCGGTTAGGCGGGGGATAAACGACCACGAGGTGGAAGATTTGGCGGCCTATTTCCGCGAACGCGGGCAAACCTTGCGGTTTATCGAATTCATGGACGTGGGTAACACCAACGGCTGGAATGCTGAAGAAGTTGTTCCAGCCCAGGAGATTGTATCGCGGATCAATGCACGCTGGCCCATCGAGCCCGTCGAGCCTGCTTACCGGGGCGAAGTGGCAGCGCGTTACCGCTACACGGATGGATCGGGCGAAATAGGAATCATTGCTTCGATCACGGAGCCATTTTGTAAGGACTGCCACCGGGCTCGATTGTCCGTCAATGGCCGACTGCACACCTGCCTCTTCAGCTCTTTGGGTTGGGATGTGCTGGCTGAGCTGCGCAAAGGAGCCGATCAGGAAGCGCTAACACTTTATATTTCAAATATTTGGAGCGGTCGAGTTGACCGCTATTCGGACGAACGAGCGGACCAGGCGTTAACGGGACAGAAGAGCGATAAACCCGAGATGAGTTATTTGGGCGGCTAGTGGATCCTGGCCCTCGCATTAGGTAATAATACGCCAATTTCCTTCTTGCTGGGACTAGGGTGTATACCGCAGGCCGGATCTAGTGTCTTTCTGTCTCCCTATTTTAGCGCTATCCGCCAGTGTCCTTTTGGGCTCCTCCGCGCATGCCCAAGTGGTTTCGGAGAGCTTTAAGAATTCCACGTTTGATGAGGCATCACGAGCACTAGCACCACCCAAGTGGCAACCATCGATGGCTACGTGGACTTTAACAACGATGCGGACAAGACCATCAACGTCGTCACGGGTTCGACCCTCGATATCAACGCGCGGATCCAAAACGGAGGCATCGACAAAACTGGCGACGGCACGCTGATCCTCTCCGGCGGCAATACCTTCACCGACGACGTGGACGTGTTCGACGGCATCGTGCGCGTCGACACCTCGGCCTAGGCGCGGTCACCGGTGGCACCAACGTTACCTCCGGAGCGCAACTCCAACTCGACGGTGTCTCAATTGGCGCCGAAACCCTGACGATCAACGGCACGGGCATCTCCGGCGACGGCGCCTTGCAAACCGTCGCCAGTTCCGGAGCCAACAGCTGGGCGGGCAACGTCAACGTCGCCTCCGCCTCCGAGATCGAAGTCTCCGCCGCGTCATCCCTCGCGATCACCGGCAACGTCACCGGTTCCGGCCAGACCCTTACCATCGAGTCGATCGGCGATACCACCCTCTCGGGCACCAATACGCTCAACACTTTGAACAAGACCGGGGTGGGGAACCTCACGGGCACCACCAGCCCCAACACGATCTCCACGGTCAACGTAGATGCGGGCACCTTCACGGTCGGAACCAGCAACATCCTCAACGACAGCCTCGATCTGAACATCAACGGAGCGGGCACCCTGGTGATGGGTGGAGGGATCAACGGCACGATCGACCAACTCAACACCTCGGGCATCCTCGACATCGACGGTATCCTCACGATGAACGGCGGCACGATCTCCGGCGGTTCTGGCGCAGGTTCGACCGGTGAGCTGATCCTCACCGCCAACAACACTTTAAACATCACGTCCGACTACGACTTTGGTGGCACGCTCGAACTGACGTCCGACACCGTTCTCGCGCTTTCCGGCAATGGAAACCAAATCGATATCGGAGCCCTCAAGGTCACCGGCGACACGGTGATCGACTTTGGCGCCGGCGAGAACATCGAACTGAATCTTGGCTCTCTCGAAATCACGGCCGGCAGCACGATCACGGTGAACAACTGGAACCAATTCCAAGACCTCTGGACGACCGGTTCGTTTACCGGTGGCGCCGGTGCGGTGACCATTGACGAGCGCGATAGCAATACCGCCCGAATCACCTTCACCGGGTTTACTCCGGGTGATACGGTCTGGCTGACATTCGACTATGGATCCAACGAGATCACAGTGCCCGAGCCTTCCAGCTACGGCGCGCTGCTGATGACCTTTGGCCTCGCCGCCGCCCTCGGCGTTCGGTTAGCGGAGTCTAAGACTTTGATCGGTTTGCGGTAGGGAGCTAAGGCATGTCGGGCATAACGGGCGAAGTGCCAAGTGATGCAGAACACTCTTGAACAAACTAAAAGACGCGCTCGGCGAGCACTCCCTACCTTATTTCTCCTGTCGATGCGTGCTAGTAGGTAGGGCTGTTTCGCCGAAACCGCCGTTTCATCAAGGATCCTCGTAGGACCGAATAAGGACGATTCCACCAGTTCAAAATCGGCTGGGCGAAACTTTCCATACCTCCCCCAGTAATTAAGCTCCAAATGCAGGCCTATTGTTCTGCATCATCTGTCATCTGGCCCATAACGCCCGACATCGGACCTGAGTTAGAACTCAACAAACGATCGCACAACGCGATCAGTCGGGCCCGCAAGGGTTCACTTCGTCGGGCGAAATCACGTTGATGATGTTCGTATTCAACGCGTCCTTCGGCTGTTTCTATCATGATGGGTTCGTAGCCCAGAGCGGCCAAATCATAGGGGCTCGCGCGCATGTCGATCTCGCGAATGTCGCGGGCGAAAGCGAAGCAATCGGCCAGTAAGTCGGATGGGCAGTACGGCGTGAGTTTAGAGGCCCATTTGTAGAGATCCATATTCGCGTGTAGGCAACCGCGTTGGTCCATAGCGATGTCCGTATCGCGCGTGGGCTGATGGCGGTTCAGCGGACGTGCCGGTTCGGTGAAAAACCGAAAGGCATCAAAGTGGGTGCAGCACCCCGGACCATTTTCCACAATGCGCGCGACCTCATTTCGATCAAAGCGTAGAGGGTGAGCATTGTGTCGCACCTCTTCAGGAGTCTGGCGGTAAACCATAGCCCATTCATGCCAACCGTAGCAGCCGAAGAAAGCCGGGCGCGAGTCCGTTGCCTGCAGGAACTTCTGGAGCCAGCGCAGAAACCGGAGTCGTTTTTCCGGAAACCCCGCAACGTCGAGTTGCACGCCGTCGCCCGTTTCTTGATATTCCGACCAACGCAGGAACTCACGTGCTGACTCGCCCTCGAGCGACACATCTGGTCCCGGATGCCAGCGTCGCAACCAAGCGGGTCGAAAGGAGTAATAGGTGAAAAGGAAATCCTCCACGGGATGTTTTTCGCGGCGCGAAGCGCGTTGCCGGTGTGGTTCGATCCACTTGTCCACCCGCGCCTCGTGGGCACGTCGTCTCTTCGCCCAATCGTCGGGTGCCAATCTGGTATGATGCGAGGATGTGACCACGTGCTCAGCAACCGGTTTCCGTGGATGAAGGTCAATCGGTTTGGTTACGCCTTCCTAGCCTTTGAAACGATCAGCCGAAATTTTCAGGGCTTCTGTCGGGAGCTCAGCGTGGTAAGAAGTTAAATTCAGAACTCTTGAGTATGGAGATGCTTATTGGCTCGGTCGAAGACCCGGTTTTGTTTTGGGTGGCTCAAGGGAAAACCAATCCGGAGATCGGCACCATCACCGGGGTCAAACTCACGACTGTTAAAAAACACCTCGAAAACGTTTACCAAAAACTGAGCGTCGATAATCGCACCGCGGCCGCCACGATGGCCTTGGATAGTTTAGGCCCACTGGAGTAGGGGGGGGCGCGCCAAAGTCGGACTAGAGCCGCGTCAGGATGTTATACACGCCGCGGATCGGGGATTCCTTAATGGGAATAAGAGGGAGGGGCGAACGCGGAATGAGCGTGGTCGTGACAGCCGGATGAGTCATGATCGGTCCGCTGAGTCCAGTGGGCACCTCGTCGAGAGGGGAGTCGGGGAATAGTTTCGTGGCGACGGAAACCGCCAGATCAAGGAGTCCTTGAGCCGATTCACGCACGAGTTTCACCGCGTTTTCGTCTCCCTCGACGGCCAGGTGAAGGACTGCCGGAGCGAGCGAAGCGATCGTGCGGGTCGGCAGTTCAGTTTGGTAGTAAAATTGCAGAACCTGATGGGAATCGGGATTAGGTAACTTGGTGTGGTCTCGCACCAGTTGACCGAGTCGGGATGAATTGGCCCAGCCCTGTAGTTCGGGAATGGCGGCGGCGATGGCTCGTTTCCCCAGATCGTATCCGCTTCCCGGATCACCGAAACGCCAACCAAACCCACCGCCATAGTGGAGGGAGTTATCTGGCGCGCGGGCGCTGACAAACGACCCGGTTCCGCCATGGAGGACTAATCCGGGCTGGCCTCCGGTCGCCAGTTCGAGGACCGGCCTCGAGTCGTCGAAGGTGGAAACTTCGCCAAAGTCCGTCAGGCTGGCGCCAAACTCCCGCCAAAAAAGTGGGGCACCACCCATGTAAAGATGGGTATGAGAAACGGAGTCGCGGTGGAGCTGTCCGAGGGCGTCAAGCATGACCGCCCGCGCGCTCCCCGGTCCAATAATGTTGGGATTGGAGCCAGGCGCGATATGGCGCGAAACAATCTCACCAGCCTCATCAATGAGGATGAGTTCGGTCTTCGTGCCGCCGCCGTCGACTCCGATTTTATATGCAGGCGTGGAGTTCAAAGCTTAGGAGAGATCGGGGGTTGTCGGATACGTCCACTCAAACGGGTGGTGACGCATTTGGACAGCTTGATTTGGTGCTTCGGCCGTTCAAGAAGGTTACCCCGGGCTGATCCACTGCGGAGCCCGAAGACCAGCTGACTAAAATAGGCTAATTGCAGTGCAATGCATTGGCTTTTCGAGGGTTGAGGGCCAAGCGGTCTTTTACTGCACTCGCCCGTATGAAGCGATGGTTCATCGGGTTATCCCTCAGTTTATGGTTAGTCGGATTGTTGGGCGCGGCCGGACTAAGGTATCAAATGACTCCGGACGAAGTGCGCGCGGCGGCAGGCCCGCCGACCTCTTTGCTCGAGCGGGGAGACCGGGCGATCTGGATGTATCCCGATGGCGGACGCGTGGAATTTGAGAACGGTGTCGCAGCTGCAATCGTGAATATGCTCATGGCCACCGAAGCCGAAATCAGTGAGGCCGAGGCGGCCGTCGCTGATGCGGAGGGATTAGCGGCGGAGGAAGTCGTCCAGTTAGAGCCGGAGGCAACGGAACTTCAGCAGGCCGAGATGGCAAAGCTTGAAGCGGAGATGGCGGCCGCCCACGCGTAGTCACTGGAACTGACCTCCCAATCGATTGAGGAAATGACCGCTCACCACGAAGGCGGTGGCATTCCGGACCTCGATCTTGGCCCGCCCCCTCCGAGCCAATATTGGTTAGCTCTGGCCGTGCGGTCGGTTCTCGGCCCGCTGGTCACCATGGTGGTGCTGAAAATCGCCTTCAAGTGGGCGGACGTTCATGCGGATTGGGGGCAGATATTTTTACCCGCGCTGGTTGATATGCTCGTCGGGACACTCGTGCGTGGGATTGGTTACGCGCTGCTGAAGACGGATCATTTTTACCATATCGACGATGGGTTATCTGTCTTCGCCCTGTTGATCACGCTGAAGTTCACGACGCATGCTAGCACCATACGACGCGCGATGTCCGTCGCCGTGGCGGCGAAGCTGGTAAACATCGTGATGTGGACGCTGCTCTCCGTCGTGATCCTACAAGCGCTGTTCGGCTGATCTTATCCAATCAGTTTGCTGAGGCGGGTGCGGTAGCGTTTGGACAGCTCGATATTGGCTTCCATCCCACCGGGTAGGTTTTGACTACGCACGACGGGCAACTCGTGTCCGTTGTCGCGCAGCCAAGTCATCGCCTCGAGCGCGAGTAGGTTGAGCAGCGTGGCGCCGATGAAGGTCGATGTTGGGCCGGCCATTTGTGTTTCAGTGACGTTCACGATGGCGTCGCCGGACACGCCTAGATTGTCCAGCACGTGGTCCGATACGGCGTGCAGGTTCTGGCCGCCGGGATGCACTGTCTTGGCGGTGGTGCTCATGGCGACGGAAGTGAGGCCGATGACGGTGAGGCCTTTCTTTTTCGCGTGCAGGGCGACCTCGATCGGTGAGGCGTTCTTACCAGAGTTCGAAATCACGATGATGACTTCGCCGGCGTGCAGACCGTTGGTGTTGTCATAGCGTTCCGCTAGGCGGGTGCCGTAGCCGACAATGTTTTCGGAGAAGCCTGCTCCCGGGTCGAAGATGCCGGAGACGGGCATGAGCCCGCCGGCCCGCCCGATGATCTCGCGGCCGATGATTTCACTATGGCCGCTACCGAAAGTATGGAGCACTCCGCCTTCGGCGATGGATTTGCCGATCAATGCGCCGACAGTTTTGATCGTTGCGGCGTTGAGGTCGCGAGCGCGGTTGAGCATTTCGCGAGCGGTATCGAAGTAGGATTCGGCGGGAGAAGACATGACGGATTAGTAGAAAAATGAAATGCTGACGGAACCGAATTCGAACGAATCCGGCTGACCCTTGAATGCTTTGGTTCGCAGGGCTTGGGCGTAAGTAATTTGGGCGTATCGACCGCCGATGGCGAGCCCGGCATGGAGGTCGGCGATAAAGGGTTCTTTTTGGATCAGCGAATTTTTGCCGGCAGGATCGCCGTCGAGCGAGATGTCGCGTTCCACCGCTCGACCATCAACGGCGCAGAATAAAAACAAACTCCACTGCGGAAGTTCGGCGCGATTGGACGTGCCACCGGCGCGAATGAGTTTGGTGCCGAAGTCGTCGGGTAGATTCCACCCGGCTCGTATTTCGGCTCCGGCGTTCACGTAGGTGTCGATATTCCCGAGGCTGAATCCGATGTGCGGGATAATGTCCGCACTCCAACCCGAGGCACGGGAGGAAATCGACCAACGAAACTTGCGTTCGTAGACGAGATTGGCGCCGAGTTCGTGCTTGATTTGATGCCGCCATCCGCCCGAGCGATAGGTGTTAATGAGGTCGTGGATTGCGTCCTGAGTTTCTTGGCCCAGAGCTTCCGGTCCCACCACGCCGAGGTTGAGTTCGATGGTATGGAGTTGATCCACGGAAGGTCCTCCCGCAATCGGGCGCGTGTCGTTCAATCGAGCGTGGAAGGACACGCCGCCGTAGAGCCACGCCGAGTAGGGCCGATCATCGGGGATGAATTGGGGGGTCTCGGTGTCGCGTGGCGTATACATGTTTTGCCCGAGAGAGAACCCGACGTTATATTCGGGACCGTCCGGAAGTGCGTGCAGAGCCTGGCTGGCCAAAAAGCGAATAGGTTGAGGCACCGGTTCATCGTCGAGACGCGAGAGTTTCGCTGAGATCGCGGATATCTTGAAGCCATTGGTGTAGTCTTCGTCGGTGCCCGCGAAATATTTGTCGTTTTCGCTGTAGAACGAAAACGATGCGAATTGCAGAGGGATGCGTTTCAGCTCGGGCGGAGGCAGTTCGGCGATGGCAGCGCTCATTAACAGCCAACCGCCAATGCCGCTTTTCCACCGAGAGAGATTCATGAGTTTCGCGCCCCTAGGCCGTCGCGCACCAACGACCGTAAATTCCGCACGGGAGGATCTTCTCATCTGCTTGGATCGGTAGACCGACTTCGCCGCCAGAGAGCGTGCCACCGCGGCTGCTCATGAGCTCTCCCATGAGGTTGGTCACCACGGTGGGGGAGAGTCGAGCGGTGTAGGCGTTGAGGAGGAAGAACAGCGGATTCTCCGTGAGGAGTTCACCGCAGGCTTCAATCAGGGGCCAAAGATCGTCTTCGAGTTTCCACATTTCGCCGCCTTTACCGCGTCCATAAGTCGGCGGGTCCATGATGATCGCATCATAGTGCCGACCACGGCGGATCTCGCGACGGACGAACTTGAGGCAATCATCGGTGATGTAGCGTATGGGAGCTTCGGCTAGTCCGCTAAGTTGAGCGTTTTCGCGGCACCATCTCACCATACCCTCTGCGGCATCGACGTGGCAGACGGAGGCGCCGGCCTTGGCGGCGGCGCAGGTGGCTCCACCGGTGTAACCAAAGAGATTGAGCACGGAGATTTCCCGGCCGGTCTTGCGAGCGCCGTGGATCAGCTTCGAAAACCACTCCCAGTTGACGGCCTGTTCAGGAAACAACCCGGTGTGTTTGAAGGAAGTCGGCGAGATACGGAAGCGCAGGCCGAGCGATTCGTAGTCGATTTGCCACGAATCGGGCAGTTTGGTGGCATAATCCCACTCCCCGCCGCCTTTTTCACTCCGGTGATAGTAGCCGTCCCAGCCTTCCCAGTCGGGCCCGGCGCGTCGTGGCCAAATGACTTGCGGGTCGGGCCTTACGAGCGTGTGCGGTCCCCAGCGCTCCATTTTCATACCCTTTCCGGCATCAAGTAATTGGTAAGAAGACCATTTTTCGGCCAGGGCCATGGAGGAGGATTCGCGCTTCATCGTAGCGGTCAGCAATGCCACAGCGGGGGTGAAAGTGTAAATGAATCTTGGCTTGTGGCCACAAATCCTTTGAAAAAAGGCAAGGGTTGACACATTTTCATAGGGTTTTTCCCCTATACGATTAATATGAACATTTCATCAATTATCAAAACTGCAGTCGCTTCATGCCTGCTCATGTCCGCAGTTATGGCGGATGTCATTGAAACCAAAGACGGAGCCCGTTTGGTCGGCACCGTCGTCGGGATCAACGGAGGTAAGATCACCCTGAAGACCTCCTACGCCGGCGATATTCAGGTCGCTCAAAGCGAAGTGGCCAGCCTCACCATGGATAACGAGCTCGCGATCCGCCTCGAAAACGGCACCACGCTCCAAGGTTCCATCGCTTCGAGTGGCGAAGGTGCGATCACCATCGATGGTGGCAGCGGACAGGTTCAAGCCCCCGTCACCGATGTGGCCGCAACTTGGGCCGTGGGCGCGACCGATCCCGCCATCATTGCTTTGCAGCGCAAGTGGAGTTACGAAGCATCGTTGGACGTGACCGGCAAATCCGGTAACTCCGAAAACTTCGCTTCCGCCCTTTCGTTCTCGGCGGTGCTCGACGGCAAGGATGACCGCCTCGCTTTCTACACCAATTACAACCAGCAAGAATCCGAGGGCCTCACGTCCGCCGACCAATTCAAGGCTGGCGTGGATTACGCCAATAGTTTCAAGGGCGCCCTTTCCTGGTATGTGCGTAATGAGGCCGGTTTTGACCGGATCAAAGCCATCGACTTCTACGACGTAGCCGGTGCTGGTTTTGGATACAAGGTCATCTCGAAGGATAACCAATCACTCACGCTACGTGGTGGTTTGTCTTTTCGTCATGAGGCCTACGCCAACCCGCTCTCGGATGACTTGAGCAGCCTGGGTATGGATTTCGGCTTAGCCCACAGCTACAAGTGGGATAACATGAAGATGAACAACAGCCTCACCTTCGTGCCTTCCTTCGAGGATTTCGCTGATTACCGGGTGACCCACGACAGTCACTTCGAGATGCCTCTGAAATCTGGTCCCTGGAAAATCCGCGTCGGTATCTCCAATGATTTTCGCAGTGAGCCCCAAGCTGGTTTTGAAGAACTCGATACGACCTGGTATACCCGGATGGTGTTGAGCTGGGATTGATTGCATCGCGATACCACAACTTATTTTGACTCACGGTCTCATGCTTCGGTGTGAGGCCGTTCTTTTTGGGTAACCCAAACTGTCAGCTGGTAGTGGCGGAGGTTTTGGACCTAAGACTAGGGGATGCGTTACCCCGGCATCTCCCCGCTCCGTCAGATTCTTCTGATCGGCCTAAGCTTATTCGCCACGGTTCTTTCGGCGCAGAACGAAAAATCCGACCAGATCGTGACCTATCGAGAAGTTGATGGCAGCGAACTGAAGATGCATATTTTCCTGCCCGATGGTTTCCAGCCATCGGATCGCCGACCAGCCGTCGTGTTCTATTTTGGGGGCGGGTGGAATGGCGGATCTCCGGATCAATTTTATCCGTTTTCGGAATACCTGACCTCCCGTGGCATGGTGGCGATGGCAGCGGAGTATCGGACCAAAAAATCGCACGATGTAGATCCCTTTGCATGTGTCGAAGATGCCAAGGCAGCCATGCGCTGGGCGCGCCAAAACGCGGCAGAGTGGGGCATAGATCCCCAACGCCTCGCGGCCGGCGGCGGGTCGGCGGGCGGGCATCTCGCGGCCGCCACCGCGTTTCTGCCGGGACTCAATGAAGCGGGCGCGAAACTCAGCGATTCGTGCGTGCCGGATGCTTTGATCCTCTACAATCCCGTGTTGGATAACGGCCCGACCGGTTACGGATTCGAACGAGTGGGTCATCGGTTTCAGGAGATTTCACCATTGCACAATATCGGTCCGGCCGTGCCGCCACCGACGATTACGTTTCTCGGCACCGAAGACGCGCTCATTCCGGTGGAAACGATGCGCACCTTTGCCAATGCGATCCGCCGCGCGGGCGGGCGTTGCGACGTCCATCTCTACGAACAGGCGACTCACGGATTCTTTAATCGGCGCGATTGGGGAAACGTGCGTTACTACGAAGTCTTGCGCGCGACGGATCGATTTCTCGGATCGCTCGGTTGGTTGGAGGGCGAACCGGTCGTGATGCTACCCGCGGATTCCCATTTCGTTGAACCTGAGGAATAGTGGGGCAGTGTGGTCGCTCTTAGTGGCATGAGAATCAGCATATTTGCGGCCATGGTTTTAGGGTGGGGCGGCGCGGTGGCGTAGGCCGAACACGTTTTCCGTAGAGGCGATGAGGCGGTGCCGTTGGTCGAGTTGTTTACCAGTGAAGGCTGTTCAAGTTGTCCCCCCGCCGAACGGTGGATGGGTGAGTTGCGGCACGAAGAAGGGCTGTGGCAGGACTTCGTTCCAGTGGCGTGGCATGTGAATTATTGGGACCGCCTCGGCTGGCCTGACAAGTTTGCCAACAAGCGTTTCACCGCTCGTCAATATGCTTACGCCTGTAAGTGGAAGGCGCGAAAAGTCTACACTCCCGGATTGGCGCGCGGTGGAGAGGAGTGGCGGATTCGCGACGGTGGCATCGACCAACCCGGCCTGTCCGATGGCGGGGCGCTCGAGGTCAAAGTTACCGGCGCGGATGTGCACGTTTCGTATTCCTCGACCGGTAAGCATTCTGAAGAACTGCACGTGAACGTGGCGCGACTTGGCGGAGGCATCGCGAGCAAGGTGAGTTCCGGTGAGAATCGCGGAAAAAATTGCAGCACGAATTTCTCGTCCTCGGTTGGAGTCAACGTCGTCTGCGGACTGGAGAGGCCCAGTTACGGTTACCCGAAGTAGACGAAACGGTCAGAGCACCGCGTCAAGCGATCGCGGTCTGGATAAGTCGAGGTGACGACCCAACCCCTATTCAAGCCACCGGCGGGTGGTTGGAGTAGTCCGGTTATCCGAGGACTCCTTTGCAGCGAATTTTTGCCATCAGGTAGGCGGCGATGTGGGAGGCTTGGTGAAAGGTGCCGTCAGTGATGGCCTGGTCGAGTTCGGCGCTGGTTAGCAAGTGCAGTTCAAGTTCTTCGTTGGGGTCGAATGCGGTGGATTCAGTGAGCTCTACACCTACTCCGAGGAAGCAGTGAAACCGATTCGTCTGGCGGGCGGGGTTGGGATAGAACGCGGCAATATTGGACCAGTCGCCGCCGGTGGCTCCGCACTCTTCTTGGAGTTCGCGGCGGGCTCCGGTGAGTGGCGCTTCACCTTCGTCTAAGACACCACCGGGAAATTCCAGACCGAACATACCGGTGGCGTGCCGGTATTGGCGCACGAGCACGATGCGGCCGTCGGCCAGCACCGGAATCGCATGCCCGAAGTCACGCGTTTCCCAAACATAGTAGGGCTCGATGATGAGTCCGTCTTCGCGTTCGCAACGGTCGGCGCGTAGCGTCATCCATTGGTCATCGACGAGTAGATCGGAACTCAGAGTTTTCCAAGGCTTTAGCACGCCCTGATTGAGCTCACAATTTGGGCGCGTTGTCGACCGGGTCTTCCGCCCAATGTTTGGCCACGACTTTTCGAATGTGTGGTGCGCTGACCATAAACGTTTCGCGCCGGACGGGGCCAGCGAACCATTTCCATAAAAACGTGCCGATGAGATCGTCCTCTTCACCGACCGCGGTCAGGGCCCGATCTAGTAGCAGCGCCTGCAACTCCTCGCCACCTTCGCGTCGATCGCCGTTTTCCCAAGGTTCGCGGGCGGCGTTCATCCCGACATCGTAGCCGAGCTCCATGAAGACGATGCGTTTATCTTGGCTGCGGGCGTAGGCGAGCGCTTCGCCCCGGACGCGTTGCCAGGTGCGGTCCAGTTCTGCGGCCTCCGGCATGCGCTGGTGCTTTACCATCGGGAAATATGCGGACAGCGAAATCACGTCCAAGGCATCCCAGAAGGGAACCTTTTTGTAGTCGGGCCAGTTGGCAGAATACGTGAGAGGGGCATCGATTTCCTCGCGCACTGCGGCGATGATGTCGCGCCATCTGCCTTCGTTACCGCGGAGGGTTTGATCGAGTTCCGAACCAACCGTGAATCCGTCGGCATCGCTACAAAGTCGAGCGAGCCGAGTGATCCACACTTTGTAGTCGCTGAAAAATCGATTCCATTTGGCTTTGGAATCAAACGTGACTTCTCCCCGCCAACCCCAACCCGCTCGCCAGGGTGCGATGTGTGGTGTGATGCAGATTTTTAGACCGAGTCGGTGAGCCTCTTCGATTGGGCGTTTCAACCAAATTGGAGCCTCGTCCGGATCGTCGGGCATGCGTCGCATCCGGATCTCGCCCTCGCGTGTGACTGCACCGTAGGGGTGGATCTGCACCCAATTGGCGCCCAAGGCTTTCACTTCGCGCATCGCTTCAACCATCTCGTCTGTCCCCCATTCCTGGCCCCACGTTTGGCACGAAATCACGATGCCTCGAATGGGTTCCTCTTCGTTGGTGGGAACCTCAGTGGCCTGAAGTGATCCGGCCAGAGCCACTCCCATCATCATCAATCCAATTCTTGGTGCAGAGCGGAAGGAAATGGGAGAGGGGAAGATCATCTTAATTTCGTTTGGGGATAAGGAGCGATGCGGCCACCGCGATGCTAAGCACGGCGGCGATCACTCCCAGAGAGACGCCAATGGAGATGTGATAGTAACCGCCGACCAGCATTTTGATCCCGATAAACACCAGAATCAACGCCAACCCCACGTTGAGGAAGCGGAACATGTCGATCACTCCATTGAGGGTAAAATACAGCGAACGTAGGCCCAGGATCGCGAAGATGTTGGATGTGAATACGATGAACGGGACATCGGTGATCCCGAGCACGGCCGGAATCGAATCCAGTGCGAATGCGACATCGGTCGTCTCGATCACTAGCAGCACTACGAAAAGGGGAGTGGCTTTTTTAATCCCGTCGATGATGACAAAAAAATTCCGGCCATGATACGTTTTAGTCACCGGGTAGAAGCGCCGAAATATGCGGACCGCGATGTTCTTTTCCGGGTCGACATCGTCGCCCTGCGGAAGCGCGAGTTTGATGCCGGTGAATACCAAGAACGCGCCGAATAGGTAGATGAGCCAATGGAACTGCTTCAGCAGGGCGATACCCGCTAGGATGAAAGTAAATCGCATGATCGCCGCCCCGATGATGCCCCAAACCAGCACGCGGTGTTGATGTTCCTTGGGCACCTTGAAGAAGCCAAAAATCACGATAAACACGAAGACGTTGTCCACGCTCAGTGCGATCTCGACCAAGTAACCTGCGGTCCATTTCAGGCCCAGGTCCGGTCCCAGCCACCACCAGACGATAGCGTTGAAACCCATCGCCAGGGAGAACCATACGCCGCACCACGACAGGGCCTCCTTGACGCCGATTTCGTGGGACTTGCGGTGGAAAACCCCGAGATCCAGCGCCAACATCGCGATGATGAAGAGCATGAAGGCTCCCCAGGCCCAGAGTGGCAAAGATTCCATAGACGCATGCAGGATGCTGCGGTGGGAACCTTCGGCGCAAGCAACGAGTCAATATTGAACGATTCCCGTCACTTGACCCGCCTCGCGACGTCATAGACAATATCGTTCTACCCTTCCCCGCATGAATTTCCCTACCACTCGACACCTCTTGATCGGTCTACTCTCTCTCAGCGTGAGTGTTGCCATGAGTGCTCAGGCGGTTCGTTCGCCTTTCATGCCTGCACCTCCCGCAGCGGTTGAGGACGTGGTCGAGGTCGTGGAGGATGCTGAATTTCAATTTTGTGGCGTATTTGGAGACGGCGAAAAAAAGCGGTTCTTAATCTACAACGTCGCCACCAGCCGATCCTCGTGGTTGCGCCTTGATCAAGAAGGTCCTGGTGAAGTCTTCGTCGACGCTTTCGATCAAGAGCAAGGGACGGTAAATATTCGCCAAGGCGGCCGCGCGCTGACGTTAGGGCTACAGGCAGCCACCATTTCAGGAGTTCGAGCGGGAGGAGCATCTCCGGTGAGGTTGCAGAATAATTCTCAAGATTTGGTCAGTACCGTGAGGGTCAATCCGACCCCTACGGATGAGCGTCGTCGGCTTGAAGCAGTCGCCGCGGAAGTGCGTCGTCGACGCGCTGCGAGACAAGAGGCGGCCGCTCGAGCACCGAATTCTTAGGATACTCTCTCGGGGTTGATTTTAGGCGTCGTATTTGAATACCAAATACGTAAAACGGTTAACTCGGGATCGGTGCCCTCACGGGATCGGATTATTAGGCAAGCGTTTTTCGAAAAAAATACCCACATTTACCTCTGAAAAACGTATTGCCATCGGTCCTCTGAAGTCCATATTCAGAGGTCGATATGGCTAAACGCAAACCCAACGCAGCATTCATGAAACCGGTAACTCCTGACGCAGCCCTCGCGGCGGTTGTTGGGGCGAAACCGCTCCCCCGCACAGAGCTCACCAAGCAGCTCTGGGTCTACATCAAGGCTAATAACCTTCAGGATCCTAAGAAGAAGACCCAGATCATCGCTGATGATAAGCTCAAGGCGGTATTCGATGGTAAGAAGTCGGTCAGCATGTTCGAGATGACCAAGCTGGTTTCCGGACACGTTACCAAGTAACCCCACCAAAGAATTTATACCCTCAACGCCGTCCCGTTTTGCGGGGCGGCGTTTTTTTGTGCCGCTCAGAAGTGAGGAAATATAAATAACTTATTGATTACCAATTTAATAGGTAATCATGGCCGAATATCGATCACTCCTTCAACGCTGCGTTGATACTCTTGGCCGCCTTGCGCAGGACATCGAGTCGAGAGAAGCGTTTGTTATTAGCAGGGATCAAATTCCACGGAGCGAAGGTACTATCGGTCAAAGCCAGCATGTCGCCCACGGCGGTCTCGTAGGCCGGCCATTGGCCGCGATTGCGCCAATCCTCGTCATTGATTTTGTGCTGCTTGTAAGGTGTTTCTTCGCGCGAACGAAAACGGGTGAGCTGCTCCTCCTTGGAAATTTGCAGCCAGTATTTCACGACGATGGTGCCGTGATCAGCGAGTTGTTCTTCGAAGTCATTGATCTCTGCGAAAGCTCTTTTCCATTCGCGGGGGTGACAAAATCCTTCAATTCGTTCGACTAAAACGCGTCCATACCAAGAGCGATCGAAGATCGCGACCCGTCCATCGCGGGGAAGTTGTCGCCAAAATCTCCACAAATAGTGATGGGCTTTCTCTTCGTCGTTGGGCTTTGCGACCGGTATGATGCGATAGTCGCGCGCATCCATGGCACTCGTTAGTCGGCGAATTGCGCCCCCTTTTCCGGCGGCATCTTGGCCCTCGAAAACGAACATAATGGACTTTTTTTTGGCCGCCGCTTTGCGCACTGCTCGATTGAGCCGACCCAACCATTTCTCGCGCTTCTCCTCATAAGTTTTCGAACTGAGCTTTTGATCGAGCTCGAGCTCGAGCAGTCGTTGTCGACCTTCGGGTCGCAGCGCGATGATGCGTTGAGGTTTGGCGGGCGGAGAATGTTGAGCCCGAGTAATGCGGCGATGGTGGGCGTGAAATCGACTCACGATGGTCTGCGCAAAGGCGAGATTCCGTGGTTTTGACTCCACCGAGTCGACTACATCCCAATGGGCTCCAGGGCGATCAGTTTCGGCGAGAATATGCTCGGCTGTTTTCGCCCAGCGATCGTGCACCGCATGGGCGAGTTTTTGTTCTTTGGTGACGCGCCAAGCCGTATCGGGATTGGCCTGCAATTCGGTGAGCCGGTGCCCCTGTTCTGTTTTGCTGAGGTGAAACCAGATTTTGATCACCAGGGTGTCGCTGTCGGCTAGCAAGCGCTCGAAATGTCGGATGCGTCGGAGCTCATCGCTCAGCTCGGAGAGGTCCTTGGGGCCACGCACCTCGTCGCGCAGGGTCTTGGTATACCAGGAGTCCACGAAGATCCCGATGCGACCGTTGGATGGTAGGCTGCGCCAGAAGCGCCACATAAGGGGTCGTTCACGCTCTTCATCAGATGGTTTTCCGACCGATATGGTCTCTACATTGCGCGGGTCGAGCCAACCCATGAGGGTATTGAGTGCGCTCCCGCGCCCCGCCCCTTCAACGCCGGCTAAAATGAGCACTATCTTGGTGCGTGAACCGAGTAGATCGATCTGGAGCTGCACCAATTCCTGACGAAGTTGAGCAACCTTCGCCTCGTAGACCTTTTTAGGGGGCAGAATCGTCTCGCCGGGTGCCGTCGCCATGGCCGCGCAGCTTGTTGGTGAGGAAGGGCGAATGTCCAGCTCTACGAAGAGGATTGCGCTGACTATTACCTTGGAGGTCCCTGTGACCGTAGTAGCTTCTGTCGCTTTATGTCTCATTCGGCTAACCCTCAACACCGTCGCGCAGTCGGCATGCTATTACTCGTTACGGCATTTTGGGGACTAAGCTTTCCCCTGATGAAAGGGGCGGGGCTACTCGCGGCGCAGCATGCGCCTGAAGCGAACACGTGGTTTTTCACCGGGATGATGCTCATGCCGCGATACATCCTCGCTGTCATCGTTCTGGCTATCGTGCTCGGGCCGCAGCTGCTGAAGATCACGCGACTGGAGTATAAACAAGGTTTGTTGATCGGCGGATTCGCGAGTGGAGGTATGTTATTTCAGGCCGATGGACTGCAGTTTACCGAGGCCTCGACCTCGGCATTTCTGTCCCAGTTCTACGCGATATTGATTCCACTCTGGGTCGCGTGGAGGACGCGGCGAAATCCAGGCGCATCGGTTTGGTTATCCTGTGCGCTGGTGCTGGCCGGCGTGGCTGTGCTTGGGCAGTTCGACTGGGGCGCGATGCGGTTAGGCCGGGGAGAGTCGGAGACGTTGTTGGCCTCGGTATTCTTTATGGGGCAGATTCTCATGCTCGAACGGGCGGAGTTTGTCGCAAACCGCGTGGTGCCGATGACGTTGGTGATGTTTCTGGTGCAAGCGGTGGTTTTCACCGCGTTGAGTGTGGCTACGACTCCGAGTGCCCACGCGCTGGTCGCGCCATTGGCTTCGCCTGCGTGGTGGGGATTCACCTTGGCGCTCACCGTGCTATGCACCTTGGGGGCGTTTCTACTGATGAATCGTTGGCAAAAAGAGATCAGGTCAACCGAAGCGGGGCTGCTTTATTGCGCGGAGCCGGTTTGGAGTTCGGGTGCGTCCTTAGTATTGCCGGGACTATTTTCAGTTTGGGCGGGCATCTCTTACGCTAACGAAGCGCTTTCTACTCACCTTCTGATCGGGGGCGCGCTGATCTTGGTGGCGAACGTGGTGTTGCAACTGCGTCCACCTCCTCCGCGATGCAGTGGGTGAACTTACCGTCGCGGAGAAACGCGATGACTTGGGCGATGGGCTTGCGGCGGTATTGAATCCACGTGTGCGAATAGGGCATCACGATGTGATCTATCATGCCGTCGATTTTGGTTTCGCTGACCCGCACTTTGCCGTCACCCGGGCCGCCCGTCCAATGGGCGAGTAGGGGATTGATCGGTCTGTCTCCGGTAATGATACCAAGGTCGGGCCCATCGGGCCACGGACCGAGTTGACGAGGATAGGAATCGGCGGCGGTCGATAACCGCCCACCATTCACGCCGGTGGATATTTTGAATGCCTTCCAGGTGCCGATACGATCCACCAGTGCAGAGCCTTGATTGGGTGGTGCGAACATGACGACCCGGTGGAGCGAGGGTGGCATGATGGGTTGGGCCGCTAGCCAACCTCGTAGCACGATTCCACCCATTGAATGCGTGACGAAATTCAACGGAGGCGAGCTCTCCTCTAAACCGATATTGTGCGCCTTCAATTGTTCCGGCAGCCATGTCTTCACCAGTTCTTCGAGAGGAACATGTAAGGAGTCGTAACTCAGGTTGATGGTGCGGTAGCCCTCTTTTTCGAGCGTGCCCGCGACCCGCTTCATCGCCCACTTGCCTAATCCGAGGCCATGAAGCACGACCGCCACGGGCTGTTTATCGGGTGGCGGTGGCGCAGCCGTTGCTGAAGGTGCAATTGCCGCAATCGAGAATAAGAGGAGGAAGAGCAGTTTCATGTGGTCGCAGCGCGCAGACTGATAATGGAGCGGGTGGTGATGGTGCCCAGCACGATCGCGCCTCCTACGATTGCTAACGGGGTGGGGCGTTCGCCCATTAGCAGCAGCACCCAAATGGGATTGAGTAAGGGTTCAATGACGGGAATGAGCACGGCTTGCAGCGCAGTCACGTGTCTGATCGCGCGGGAGTAGAAGTGATAGGAAACTCCCAGCTGCACGATCCCCAGAATGATAAGTGCTCCCCAGCCCGACCCCGAAAGGTTGCCGCCACTGACCATGAACGGCAGCCCAATGACGAATGCGAGGAGGTTGCCCAGAATGATCGACTCTACGGGTGACCCATCCTTCTGGGCGCGTAGCGCGATGATCATTCCGGCGAAGAAGACTCCCGAGAGCACGCCAAACGTATCACCGAGCACGTTGTCGGCAGCGAGGCCTCCGGCGAGAAACAGCCCCATGCCGCCGAGTGCGACCACGATCGTGATCCAGTCCACTCGCGTCGCTCGTTCTCTCAAAAACAGCGATCCGAATAACGCAACCCAGACCGGCGCGCCATATTGGAGAAGGATGGCATTGGCCGCCGTGGTGAGCTTGGTTGCGACACAAAAAGAAACCGTGCAACCCGCGTAGAAAAAGGCCCCGAGTAACTGGGGTCGCGACCACGTGAACTTCAGATTTCGGTTGGTGGTGATCAGGAAAATAGCCGCGAAGATCCCCCGTCCACCCGCGATGGCCAATGGAGGCCATTCGATGTATTTGATGAGCAGTCCGCCCACGCTCCAAAGCAGGGCCGCAAAGACCAGCAAACCGACGGCTTGTCGATGTTGGGCGGGGGTGCTCACGCGTCGACTTGTGCTCGCGAGACGATAAGATTACCGGTCCTTGAACAGGAGCGGGAGAAACCGCTCCCAGTAGTCTCGCCATATGGGCCAGCTATGATTGCCCTCGGTCTCGACATAGGTGTGCTCGACTCCGTTGGTTTTGAGCCACGCGACCAGGTTGCGGTTGGTCTCGATCAGGAAGTCGTCCTCGCCGCAGCCGATCCAGAGTAGGTGGGGGGCGGTATGGGGAGCATTCGCGATTTCGAGTAACGGGGTCAGATAATTCTCATAGTCCCGAGCGGCCCCACCGGAACTAAAACCGCCAATCCAGCCAAAAGTATCCAGATTTTGACCACCAATACCAAGGGCATGCCCTCCACCCATAGAAAGGCCGACGATCGCTTGGTGGTCGCGGCCGGTTTTGGTGAGGTAGTGCGCGTTTACCTGCGGTAGGATTTCTGCCACCACCTGCTGATTCATGCGAGCGTGATTGGCCGAGCCGTAGTCGTCTCGATTAAAGCCGGAGCCGAAGGGAATGGGTTCCGGATGACCGTGAGGCATCACGGCGATTGAGGGGACAGCTTTGCCCGCGGCGAGGAGATTGTCGGCGATCACATGGGCGCGACCAAACTCCTGCCACGCTTGTTCGTCATCGCCGAATCCGTGCAGCAAAAAGATCACCGGATAACGTGTTTCTGCTCGTGGATCGTAGCCCGGCGGGGTGTAGACGAAGTAGGCGGTGAAATCTCCCTCCCGGGCATCCGACTTGTAGGTGTGGCGCGTTACGTTTCCGGTGGGAACGTTTCGCATCGCTGACATGCGATCAGTTTTTCCGTTCACCTCGAAAGCGCTCTCCATCAGCAACCACTTTTTGGTGTAGCGATTGCGCGGATCGATCACTCGGGTGCCATCGACGTCAAACCAGTAGCTGTAGACTCCCGATTCCAATGGGCCGATGGTAAGACTCCAAATACCACTTTCGTCTTGGGTGAGCGGCTTGGCTGGCCGCGCTAATTGTCCGCGGAGAGCTACGTTTTGCGCCTCGGGTGCTTTCAAACGAAAAGTAACCTGCCCATTCGCGGCGATATCGGGTGACCGAAACTCCGTCTGAGCGAAGAGGGTGGAAGGGATGATGAGTCCGAGGCAGATGCGAATCAGGGGACGTAGCATAAGCGCACTTAAACCGCTCCCGACGAACGGAGCGAGCCTGACTATTGCGGTGAATCGATCGAGAATTGAGGCCCGCCGAGCGCGTGATTCAGCGCCGGCCATATCATCATTAAATTATCAACATATAGCCTTATCCCGGTCGGTCATTATAACCCTAAAAGAAAGGATCGAATCATGAAAAGATTCATCATCAGCGCAGTGCTCTCTCTTGGCGTTTCATCCCCCGTTTTTGGTCAGCAAGGACGAGTCACTCATCCTCCGGTTTCGATGGTCGTCCCGAGCTCGGGAACTGCGACCTTCGGTGAGAATAAGTTCGTTGTTCTGGTCATCGAGTCCGCTCACATCAGCCATGAAGGTGTCCCGCTATCAGCAGAGGGTTTGATCGCATACTTGAACACCACGATGTCCGCTGAAGAGGCGCCCTACCTTGCGGTGCACATTCGAGAGGGCGTCACCTATGGCGACTTTGTTAATGCCATCGATGCTCTCAGAAAAACCGAAACCAAGAGCATTTCGATTAGCGTAAAAGAAGTGCCGCTGGGCCGGGAGGTCTGAACCCCTTCGACCACCTGCTCTTAGTCAAAAGTCTTCAGGCTGGACGCGAAGTAGTTGTCCAGTTCCTGGAGGCTGCTGAATGAGGTTTTGTTGCGCTTGATGCGGGCCAGCACGGTATCCATGGCGTTGACGATTTTGAAGTAGTCCTTTCGACGAGCCTTGTTGGTGAGAGGGCTGCCGTCTTGCGCATGAGCTAGGGTTCGATCGGGGAAGCTGGCCTTGTAGCCTGCATAGTCGTCGCGGAAGCCCTCGAGTGATGATGTGATCAAACTATAGGCTTGGGCGCGCCCCATGCGTTCCCGGGCGAGCAAGAGCACGGCAATAGCCGTGACCTGAATGCGGTCATCGTTGAATTTGATTTTTGCAGCCATAGGTCTGCCAAGAGTATCGACACACCTCGAAGGCGCCTGCACGCACCATTTCGACTGAAATGTCGGATGGAGTTCCTAGCGGAAGCGGTCCGATCCCCAAGGTCAGCGACCTCGGCTACATCTGACTAGGGTGTTTAGATTGAATTGTAGCCGGGGTCGCTGACCCCGGGGATCGTCCTATCGCAGTGCGTCCAACACGATGCCCGGGGTGAGGAGTTCGGGTAGGATTTGTGGCTCGGCGGTATCGGGTAGATAGACCAAGTTGAATGGCACCGCACTGCGGCCCCATTTCGCTAGTTCCTTGGTGATCGCTGCGTCTTTCTTGGTCCAGTCGGCCTTGAGGGTGACGACGTTGTTTTCGCGGAAGAATTTTTTCACTTCGTCTGATCCGAATACGAGTTTCTTGTTTGTTTGGCACGTGGCACACCACCGCGCGGTGAAGTCGACGTAGACCGGGTGACCTTCTGCTTGGGCGGAAGCGATGGCTTCAGAGGACCACTTCTCCCAGACGATGTCGGTCGGTGCTGGGCTTCGTGGCCAACCCATTGCAGCGCCCACTATGAGAACAGCCAAGCCACCCCAGATGCCGATGCGTCGACTCTTGGTAGGGGCGCCAAACTTCGCGTAGCGGCCATATAGCCAAACGGCGAGAGCGATGACGGTGAGACCGAGGATGGCGTTGAGTGATCCACCTTCGGATGTCTGTCCGGAGAGCACCCACACTAGGGCCCCCACACTGCCATACAGCGGAAATGCCATGACCTGCTTGAAGGTCTCCATCCACGCGCCGGGGCGGGGAAGAACTTTCACGGCATCAGGAAACAGAGACAGTAGGAGATAGGGCATACTCAGACCAACTGCTATGACCGTGAAAACGAGATAGGATTGGATCGTAGGTAGAGCGAGTGCGGCGCCCAGAGCGGGCGCCAAAAACGGCGCGCTGCATGGAGTCGCGACGACCGTGGCTAAAACCCCGGTGAAGAATGATCCGGTGAGGCCATCCTTGGATTGTAGCTTTGCGCCAACTCCGGTGGCGGATAGGCCGAACTCGAACACGCCACTCATGGCCAAGGCAAAAATCAACATGACCGCAGCGAGCACGAACACGAAGACGGGAGACTGGAGTTGGAATCCCCAACCCAGTTGATCACCGCCGGCGCGTAAGACGGCGAGCACGGTCGCCAAACTCCAGAACGAGGAAAGCACGCCGAGCGAAAACACCCAACCGTGCAGGGCGACCTTGCGGCGGTCTTCGCCGGCTTGATTGACGAAGCCCATGATCTTGATCCCAAGCACGGGAAAGACGCAGGGCATGAGGTTCAAAATGAGACCGCCCACAAAGGCGAAGGCGAGCGTGCCGAGGAGGGAACCGGTGGCGGCCGAAGCGGCCGATGGCGTGAGGGCTGAGGCCCCGACGGATGTGCCGAATGGCAGGTCGATCGTCAGTCCGGCCACGTTGCCATTCTCGTCCCAACTACCGTCTTGGCGAAGCACACCGACGAGATGAGTGCCGTCACCTTCATAGAACTCAGAGACGGGCAAAGTGAGGGTGAGTTCGCCGGGAGTAGACTGATCGACCGTTTGGGGTAGATCAAATTGCACCAAGGCGTCGCTGGCGAAAAACCACGGGTTGGTCACGGGACCGCTTAGCCCTCCGAGCTGCAGGGTGATGGTGTCACCCGTTTTGATGGCGGTGAGTGATACGCCGTCGGGCAAGCCGCGTTGTGACTCGAGCGCGTTTTGGATCGCTTCGCCGTGCGTGGAATCTACCGGCGCCGCCGAGTCGACCACCGGTAACGTGAGTTCGATGGCGGAGTCACCGGGGATGCACACATCGGCACACATGAGCCAATCGGCGTGTCCCTTTAACGTCACGCTACTGCTGGGCGCGAGATTGCCGGGTGGGGTGAGTTCGAGAGGGAGGTAGGCGACCTCTTCATACCCGTTGCCCGTGATTGAGCCGTGACTGTCACGGATGATGATGGGAGTGGGCCATTGGATCTCTCCAGTGGTCCATCCTTCGGGGAGATCCCACTCGATCGAAGTGGGGTAACCGGTGCCAGGATTCACCCAATAGGTATGCCAGTGCGGAAGGTGTTCGAGCCGCAGGGCGACGGTGAAAGTGGAACCGGGTTGCACGCCCGTGCGCAATGATACCAGGGAGCCTTTGACTTGATCCTGACTCAACCCGGAGGTCGCGGAGATCAGTAAAAGAAGGAAAAGTGTTGGGAGGCGGAATCGCATAACAAATGAAAGGGACGAGAATGTGGGAGGGGTTACATTCGCAATTTGTTCCCCGTTTAGGACGCAGCAGCTAACATTCAGTCAATTGTGGGCTCAAATAGCGACGTGGAATAGTAACGTTCAGCTCGGTCGCACAGGATGGTCACGACTTTCGCGGAAGGACCCAGTTGGCGAGCGATCTTAATCGCTGCACACAGGTTTGCTCCGGATGAGGTGCCGACCAAAAGACCGAATTCGCGGCACAGGCGTTTGATGATGGCGATGGCGTCGGCACTCGATACGCGTTCTTTTTGGTCGATGGAAGCTTGGAGAACGAGAGGCGGAATATAGCCGCCGGCGATTCCCTCGATAGCGTGGCAGCAAGGCATCTCGCCGGAAAGCATGGCGGCTTCGTCGGGCTCCATGGCTACAACCAACGTTGCGGGATTCGCCGCCTTTAATGCCCGGCCACAGCCAGTGATCGTGCCGCCCGTGCCTTAGCCGGAGACAAAGGAGTGCACGTGACCACCGGAAATCTGACGGAGGATTTCGGGCCCTGTTTCGTTTTCGTGGTCCGCAGCGTTCAGAGGGTTTTCAAATTGGTGGGGTAGAAAATAGCGCGGATCCGCGGCCGCCATTTCGTCCGTCCGGTTGATGCCCGTAGCGTAACCCTCCGTGGGCTCGAAAAGTTCGATTTCGCCGCCGAGTTGGCGAATGAGGTGACGACGTTCTACGCTGGCCTGGTGACTCATGAGAATTTTCACCCGATATCCCATGGCCGCTCCGACCATGGCCAACGCGATGCCCGTGTTGCCCGAGGTGCATTCCAAAATAACGGAATCCGGCTGCAGCACACCGCGATCGTGGGCATCCACGAGAATCGTCTGAGCCAGTCGGTCTTTGATTGATCCGGAGGGATTGAGAAATTCGGCTTTGGCGAAGATCGTCACGTCTTCGGCTTCGAAGTGCAGCTCCAGTAGTGGGGTGTTGCCAATTTGGGCCAGGATGGGGGTGGCGCGATTCGCGGTGCGGGAGGAAGACATGGGAAATGAGGAGGGGGCTCAACGTTGCGTAACCTGAGTTCAGCGGATGGTTGAGCTTAAAGAATACCTGCTCTACGATGGCAGGAGTATGAATACACGCACATTTGGACGCACCGGTCGATCCGTCGGAGAAGTAGGACTCGGGACCTGGCAGATCGGGGGTAATTGGGGAGACGTGGCGGAGGCCGATGCCATCGCGACGCTGCAAGCGGCTTATGACGGTGGGGTGACATTTTATGACACGGCCGACGTCTATGGGGCCGGCTTGAGTGAGGAGCGAATTGGTCGATTTTTACGCGAAACACCCGGCGCACGTGAATCTGTGTTTGTGGCGACTAAGCTCGGACGCGGCGGGGATCCCGGTTGGCCGGAAAACTTTACCCGGGCGGCAGTTCGCCAGCACACCGAAGCCTCCCTAAAGCGGCTACAATTGGACTCAGTTGATTTGACGCAACTCCACTGCGTGCCACCCGAGGAGCTCCGCAAAGGCGATCTTTTTGGTTGTCTCGATGAACTCGTCGACGAAGGGAAACTCAAAGCCTACGGCGCAAGTGTGGAATCCATGGAGGAGGCCCTGACCTGTATCGAAGACGGCCGCTGCGCATCACTACAGATCATCTTCAATGTGCTTCGGCAAAAATCAATCGGTATGCTTTTCGATCAGGCCAAAGCGGCGAACGTTGCTCTAATCGTGAGACTGCCCCTCGCGAGTGGTTTGCTCGGAGGTAAAATGTCCGCCGCGAGCGTTTTTGCTGAAGACGATCACCGCAATTTCAACCGTGATGGTGCGGCCTTCAACGTGGGCGAAACATTTAGCGGACTCCCGTTCTCGAAAGGTTTGGAAATCATCGAGGCGATCCGTCCGTTGGTGCCCGAAGGTATAAGCATGGCGGAGATGGCGCTTCGCTGGTGCCTCGATCACGAGGCCGTGAGTGTCCTCATTCCCGGTGCCCGCAATCCCGCCCAAGTGAGCACCAATATCAAAGCTTCTGATCTACCGGCTCTTTCGCCTGAACTGCACGAACAACTGCGAGCGATCTACCGGGATCAAGTCGTGGCCCACATCCGCGGCCCGTATTGACCCGCGCCAAAGGCACCGAATCGTTCTCTTACTCATTCTCGGAATCCTGCCTCAGAGGGAGCATCCCCTCTTTCTTCTTTATCTTTCTCCCCGCCGTGCCCCTCAGCCACTCCATCCAGCCCCCCCCCCGAGAGAACGAGAACGAGTAAGATAAAGAGAGGGGGGATTACGTTTTATTCGGGCGCGTTTTCGGCGAGCGACATATGAGCCAGCATCAGTGTGAAGAAACAGAGGACCAGATTTTCCAACGGGAGCTGAAGGACGGTCGGCAGAGTATAGACAATGGTGACGGTTGGTAGCCACACCCCGAGGTTGGCGATGATCACGGGCAACAGTTCGCGCAGGAACCAACCGGGTTTCCGGATACTCGCGATTACCGGCGAAACAGCCAAGTGTCCCTCCACCCATTTGTATGCGAGCCACATCCCGGGTGCCGCCAAGAGCGGTCCGTAGAGCGTTTGGTCGAAGACGACTTTCTTAGCGATCGTTGCGAACGAATTATCGTGGCCGAACAGCGCAGCTAAACCGGTGTAGAGCAGATGCAGCTCCAGCCCTTTGTAGGCCCAGAAAGTCAGCAACCCTGCGCCCTGTTTTATGTTGTAGCGATTCCGCGTCGCGGGGTGCGATTTGATATAAAGCCAAGGAATCAACCCACCGAATACAGCGGTAGAAATCACGCTGTAAGGAATGCCGACCCGGAACCGAAATGCTTCGAATTCTTTGAGTGCCTCGGCGACCCCCGGGGCAAAGTAATACCCCAGCACCAATGCAAGAGCGAACGCCTGCAGAACGAGCCCCGGCACAAGATTGGCCCGAGCTCCGCGAAGCCCCGTTTGGCAGGCATCGCGAAAAGTGGGAGGAGATGACATAGGCCTCAGATTAGGAGGTGATTCGACTGGCGCGAGAGGGAATCTGCCCTCCGAAGTTGGTTAGAATCCGAACCGGGAGGTCGCTTTTTCTTCTTCTTCGGCTTCACCTTCGAGTTTCTCCTCCGCGGTGATGGGCATGGCCATGATCGCGGAGCCGAGGGCCAGCACCACGCGATTCGAGTGGATTTCTTCGACCCGCACGAATCGTCTGATGCCTTCGAATTCGATCGCGATTCTGCGACCCGCTGGAGTCGGAGTTTGGTTGATCACGATCAGCATGCGATTGTTGTATGAAACGGTGCCACTGATCACCATCGTTTGGGCGATCTCCGCGAGGAGCTGTGAATCTTTGCGGGTGGGTGGAGCGATGGGACGGGGCTCATCATCCTCGGGTTCCGGCAGGGCCTACTCTGCGACGTTCCGGTAAAAGGGATTAAGGGCGTTGTCCAATTGAGGAATGGGATTGTCCCGATGGGCAAAGAGATCGTCGAGTTTCTGCCGAATCTCGATTTGGCGTTTCTCTAGCTCCTCCCGAACGGTGGCTTGTGCTTGGAGGAGTGGGGCCGAACTCAAACTGATTGCGGCGGTGCAGATGGAGATAAGTGAAATCCTCATTTGCGGCCTAAAAGTTCAATGGAGAGATCGAGTGACAATAGCTCATCGCCAGAGGGTTCCCGACGAAAACTGAAGTCTTTGACGCGCATCAGTCGGGGGCCGATTTCCAGTTGGCGAAGAAATTCGCTTATCCCCTCGAAGTCACCGACTGCGCTCACTTCATAGGGCACGCGCAGATAGGCATCTGCTTCGCTCGGGTTGGGCACGTCAAGCTGATGGAGATCGGGGAGGCGGGTCTGGGTGCGACTTTCGATGCTGTAGAAATACCAGAGGTTCTCGGCGAGATTGTCTTCGACCACCAAGTTATCCTCGGTGCGCCGCACGGCAGCTCGCACGTTTTCGAGCTCGGTTTCCATCATGGGCCGAGTGGCCACCAAACTGAGCACTTCCGCGCCTTGGGTGGTGACGCGGTCCAGTTCGGTCTCATAGGAATCTACTTGTCCATCGATCCACCAAATGCCGCCCAAGCTCAATAGGCAGATGCCAATGCACGCGCTGACAAAAGGTTGGTTGCGCCAAAAGTTGAGCAGCACTTCAGGCATCTTCACCTCCTACGGGAATCATGGTGAACTCGAAACTTAGGCCATCTTCTTCGTCGAAGCGTTCCAAGCCGGAGAGTTTAATGTCTTCGAAGTGTGGTCCGATGATTTCGCCCGGAAAATGAGATTTGATCGCTCCGAGCGTGATGAGGGGAGTGAATTCGATCCGACGAGGCCTCACCCCTACTTCGAGCAAGTGTTCCTGATGATGGCGGACTTCGTTTTTCGGAATGGCGACCACCAGGGCCGTGCAGGTGCCGGTGGCTTGATTGAGGGATAGCGCGACGATACGATAACACGCTTTCCCTCGTTCGGTCTTCTCCTCACTGTCTCGCTCTGTGACCACTCTTCCGACCTTTCCGGCCGAATTCCCCAACGTGCGTGGCGGTGAAACGGGCTTTCGCGTTGCTCGGCGCAATACCGGGCAATGGTGGTGGATCAATCCGCGCGATCAGGCGCAGGTCGTCTGCGGCGTGCATGGACTGGATGCGAGTGTGGGAATGTTGCCGGCTGATGCTCAGGTGGGGCAGTGGGGAGTGAACCTATTGCTGCCGCCCGTCGTGGATGGGTTTTGCGGCAAGGGTTTACCATATCTTCGTGATATGCAGCTTAGCCGATGCGGCGCGCCCGCGATCCACGAAGAGGGGGTGTATTTACCCGACGTGTTTGATCCGGTCTGGGCCGAGACGATCGAACAGGTATTTAACGGGGTGGTCGCGACCCCGATGTTGGCGGGCTGGGTGGGCGATAGTGAATTGCGGTGGGGGCCGGCCTTCTCGGCTAACGCCGATTCGCCCGCAACGCGCCCTGGTTTGCTGCAAGTTTGCCTGAGCCTCGATCCTGCCTATCGGGCTTACCATTCGGCGTGGGAATTTGTGCTCGCTCGTCATGGCGGTGAACTCGAACACGTCGCGCAGGCGTGGGGGGTTGAACTGTCCGGGCGAGGCGCGGTGCGCCAACTCACGCGCGACGAACACGTCTTCATATCTTCGGCATATGGTGAGGACCTCACCGCTTTCACGATCGAGTTTTCTCAACGTTATTTCAACCTCGTGCGCGATGCATCCCGGCGAGTGAACGCTGGATGTCTGTTGTTCAGTCCGCTGATGAATGCATCGACCCCGACGGCCGTTGTGAGTGCCGCGGCGGCGGCCTCGGATGTTATACTGACAACCGTTCCAGGACTCGTGGCGAGCGAGGTCCCGCAAATCCGCGTCGACTACAATTGGGCTCGGTCGCTGCCCGCCGCCGCAGCGTTGGATGGTGAAAGTGTGCTCGAAGCGACCCTCAGAACGGGCCGGCAGGAACTGACAACGATCCTAGTGCGTCCTGAAATAATCGGCTACGCGTGGGCCCCGTTTCGGCGGGGCGATCTCGCTATCGACGATCCGTTTGGAGTCGGTCTGGTGGACGAAAATGGTCGGGAAAATCCTGTCCATACCCACCCTATTGCCGCCATCAATTCGGCCGCTGCTTTAATTCGATCCGCGGCTTCTTAGAATTTTCCCTTTCCTCAAAAAATCTCCTCCTCATTCCATGGAAACCAACCAACTCTCCGACTTCCTCAAGAAACGTATCCGCACCGTGCGGGACTGGCCGAAACCGGGTATTAATTTTCGTGATGTCACGACCCTGTTCAACGATCCGGAGGCTTTTCGCGTCATGATCGAGGCGTTTGCGATGGAATGCACCCTCCGCGAGATCGACGTCATCGCGGCGATCGATGCGCGCGGTTTTATCATCGGAGGTGCATTGTCTTATCAACTGCACAAACCCTTCGCGCTGGTGCGCAAGAAAGGGAAACTGCCCTACACCACGATCGAAGAAAGTTATACGCTCGAATACGGGTCGGCCACGATCGAGATCAATACGGATGCGTGCAAACCCGGCCAACGGGTTCTCCTCGTCGACGACTTGATTGCCACCGGTGGCACGCTACTGGCCTCGGCCAAACTCTTCCAAAATATTAGTGCCGAAGTCGTGGGGGTTGCAGCCATTATTGATCTGCCGGAACTCGGTGGATCCGACAAACTGCGCGAAGCCAATCTACCGGTGCACGCTCTCTGCGCGTTCAGCGAATCGGAGTAACTGATATGGCGGTGCTTAGAATATGGTCCAATGCGAACTTGTCGGAACAAGGCCGCGAGCGTCTAGCTGCGGCCACGGCAGCGCATCAATTGACTCACGTCGATGCAGCCCCATCCGATCCGGCGGATTTGGGCGGGTTTGATGTCGCCTTCGGGCAACCGAACCCAGAGGCCTGCGCGCAGTCGAAGTCCTTGCGTTGGTTAGCGATCAATACGGCGGGAATCACGCGGTATGATACGCCGGAGTTTAGGGAAAGTTTCCGCGCCCGTGATGGTCGGTTCACCAATATGTCTTCGGTGTTCTCGGAGCCCTGTGCGCAACACCTGTTGGCGATGATGTTGGCGTTGAATCGCAAGTTGCCGGACTCTTGGGCGGATCAACAACAACCCTCACCGCCGTGGGCTTACAATGCGCGTCGCGATGTCGCGGGCCTGTTGACGGGCCAGACCGTATTGATCCTGAGCTTCGGTAAGATAGCCCGTCGTTTGGTGGAGTTGTTACAGCCGTTCGGCATGAAGATCTATGCACTGCGCCGGCGGGCTTACAGCGAGGCGGGAGTCCATGTCATCGGCGAGGAACAGTTGAGTGCCGTGCTGCCGCAGGTGGATCATTTGGTGAACATCCTACCGCATAACGCATCGACAGACTATTATGTGAATGCCCGGCGGCTCGCGCTGCTCAAACGCGGCGCGCGATTCTACAACATTGGTCGCGGCTCGACGGTGGATCAGAACGCCTTGATGGACGCCCTGCGGGAGGGCGTCGTGGGCGAAGCGTATTTGGATGTTACGGAACCCGAACCGTTACCGCCGGAACATGCGTTGTGGCGCACGCCAAACTGTTACATCACTTCCCACAATGGCGGAGGTCACCGGCATACAGAACGCGATTTGATTGACCACTTCTTGGCCAACCTCGCCTACTTCGAACAGGGAGAAATCGAATCGATGTGCGACTGCCTTTGATTGCCGGATCATGAAACTAACTCGCCGTAAATTTGTCGCCGGTATAGGCGGATTGGGCGCGATGGCAGGCGGAGGTCTGGCTTACATGCGATTTGGTGAGTCGGATTGGTTTGAGCAAACCATCACGCCTTGTGCCACGGGACAAACAGGCGTGGCCGATCCGCTTCGGGTTTTGCACCTTTCCGATTTGCACGCATCGGATGTTGTGCCGCTCGAGATGATTGCCCGAGCGGTGAAACTCGGGGTGGAGATGAAGCCCGATTTGGTAGTGATGACGGGCGATTTCTGGACGGACAAATTTCACCACATCAATGCGTATTCCGAAGTCCTAGGCCCATTGTCGGACGTGGCTCCGACCTTTGCGGTCGCGGGCAATCATGATGGCGGCCGGTGGGCCCAGTCGGCCAGCGGTTGGGCCACGCTGGATCCCTTGCGCGAGCTGTTAGGTGGTGCGAGGATTCCGTTGCTGTGGAATGAGTCCGCCGTGATCACGGTTGGGTCTCGGCAGGTAACCTTGCTAGGCGTAGGTGACTCCTGGGCGGGAGACTGTGCTCCGTTTCGCACCTTCGCTTCGGCGGGAGATCGACGACCCGACGAGCTAAGGTTGGTGCTCAATCACAATCCTGATGCGAAAGATGAGTTTAAGGATTATGATTGGGACGTGATGTTCTGTGGGCACACCCACGGTGGTCAGCTCCGCATTCCACTTCTCGGCAGCACGCCCTTTGCGCCCGTGCGTGATCACGGTTATGTAGCGGGGTTAAATCCGTGGCAGGGACGACAAATATTCACCACGCGCGGAGTCGGTAACTTGCATGGCATGCGCTTCAACTGCCGCCCAGAAATCAGCCTACTGCTGGTGTCGTAGCGGTTGGGGTAGGGACGGACCCGCTGGGCCGTCCGATTTTGCCTCCGAGGCTTGCTCGACTGCGGCGCTCCCGCGCGGACACGCCCTACCTCAGACGATGCACGATGTCCACCAATTTACGTATCTTCAGGATGGATACGCCCCCCCCCGCGTTTGGGTTCGATGACGCGCCGGCGCCAGCCGGGTTGGTTGGCCACGGTGCGGCTTGATTTCCGCGCGATGGGTTTGAGCGCGTAGGCTCCACCGAGTTTTTGGAAGTGACCATAGCGCACAGCATCGAGTTTTCCGCTCTCCAAAGCGGCGCGGACCGCGCAACCTGGTTCGTTGGTGTGCTTGCAATTTGAGAAACGGCAATTGCTCATCAGGTTGACGATATCGGCGAATGCCTCTTTCAAGCCCGACTCGACTTCCCAAAGCTGAAGTTCACGCAGTCCGGGCGTGTCGATGAGTAGAGCCCCGCTGTTCGTGCGAACCAATTCGCGGCGCGTGGTGGTGTGGCGACCTTTGCTGTCCTTTGCTCGGACTTCTGCAGTGGGCAGGAAATCGTCGTTGGTCAGGGCGTTGGCGAGCGTGGACTTACCGACTCCAGACGAGCCGATCAGTGCGATCGTGACACCCTTTTGGGCGAGTTCATGCAAGGGAGTGAGACCTTCGTCCCGAATCGTGCTGGTTAGAAGAATGCGCACGCCGGGCACCAGTTTTTGCAGTTCGGTGGCCACTCGTTCGCCATCCTCAATGACATCACTCTTGTTGAGCACGATGACGGGCTCGGCTCCGCTTTCACGGGTAGCGACGAGAAAGCGTTGAATCCGGGCGGGGTTGTAATTGCGGTCAAGCCCGCTCACCAGCAGCACGTAGTCGATATTGGCCGCGACGACTTGCTCGATCTGCACTTCACCGGACGCGCGGCGGGAAAATTTGGTGCGACGCGGCAGCACCGCGTGGATGTCCACCCGCAGGCCATCTTCGCGTTTGCTGACCGCCACCCAATCGCCGACCGAGGGGAACTCGCTGGTCGCAGCGTGACTATGAAAGAAGCCGCCCCGACATTCGCCGAGCCACTCGCGATCTTCGTCCTGCACGGCGTAGAACTTGCGGCGCAACTCGCAGACTACGCGCGCCGGAAAGTAGCCGGCCTCCGCGTGAGGTGCGAAGGCAGCCGCCCATTCATCATTCCATCCGTATTCCGTGAGTCCCATGCGAGTTGTCCCAAAATGGTGGGCTCAATCCTTGCGTGGCAACGGACAAACTAAACCTCTTCGCAAGCGCGGGGCTAGCGACCGACTTAGGGCTACCTTGCCAAAGGGTTGCTCAGATCAAAGGCTTCTAGTTCATTATGTGCCAAACTCACCATTTTGCCACTGTATCTTAATAACATGTGTATGATTTCTTTCGTCGTCGGTGGCCCACTTCAGGATGACTAGTCCAACGTTTCGGGGAATGCTTTGGGCTCCGCTGGTCGCTCTCGCGGTGGTTGCGGGCTATCTGCAGATATTTACGCTCTTCATGTTGTATGATGATGAGGGTTACGTGCTAATCAGTTTGAACAACTTCGCCGAAGGAGGCGGTCTCTACGATCAGGTTTACTCGCAATATGGCCCGCTATTTTACCTCGTATTCGGCGGCCTGGCGAGAGTTGGGGGATTCGCCTGGACCCATGATATCGGTCGTTTCGTCACCCTGGGGCACTGGATCGGCACTACGGGGGTTTGCGCGTGGATTTGCTTTCAGCTCACGCGCTCTCACTTGGCAAGTGCCCTGGCCTTCGCCGGCACGTTTGCTCACCTCTGGCAGATGTCGGCGGAACCCATGCACCCCGGCGGTGCGTTGGCGTTCTGGGTAGCTCTGGGAGCCGGGTTTAGCATCAAGTATCTACTCGCCCGCCGGATCACCGCATTTTCCGTCACCGTCGCACTGGCCGCAGCATGCTGTGCACTGGTCAAAATCAATGCGGGCCTATTCATTGCTGCCGCTGGGGGTATGTGGATGTTGCTCAATCGATCGCACCGTGGGCGCTGGGGGAAGCAATTGGACTGGCTCATCGTCGCCGTGGCGGCATGTGGTCCTGCCGTTCTAATGTTTCGTTCGCTGGGCGAAACATGGGCCTCGATTTACGCGCTGGTCGGTGGTGTAGCGATTGGATCTATTGGAGCTTGGACTGTTCGTGATTCGAGATCAGATACCGGTCTATCTTCAATCCTGATCGCCGTGGCCGCTGGGGGTGGTGTGGTCGTGGGCATCGCTCTCGCTATTTGGCTTTGTGGCACGACTCCAACGCAACTGCTTCATGGAAGTCTGATCGGCCCCCTGAGTCATGCCGGGGTTTACCACTTTCCCTTCGATTGGCGCCCGGGCACGGTGATCGGCACGCTCTTATCAGCCATCGGTTGCGCACTGCTATATCGTCTCAAATCATCATTGCGTTTCCCGCGATACGTTATCGATGCACTCAGCATTCTCATCGTGGTGATCGTCATTCTCAGTGGTTTCTCACTACCACCGGGTATGCTTGGTCTGGTGATGACCACATTCGGTATTACGGTGTGGTGGTTTGTCACCTTCGAGGGTGAGAGCCGCTTCCCGGTTCACCGCGCTCGGGCCTGGCTAGCCCTCTTTACCGTCTGGCAATTTCTCTACGCTTACCCAGTTGCCGGAAGCCAAGTTGGGTGGGGCACGTTTCTATGGGTTCCGTTGGCCATCGTTGCGATTCATTCGTCTTATTGTCGCCTATCCGGCACATTAACTATGACCCGGATTTGGCTCCGCAAGATTGTGTCGTGGAGTGTCGTAATCGTTGCTGGAGCTATCGTGATCGGACAACTTAAGGCGGGCCTCACGTATTACAAAATGTCCGCGCCACTCGATCTTCCTGGAGCCCGGCACTTACGAGTTTCCCCTTCGCTTGGATCAACCATTCGCGTGATCGCGCGCAACGCGGAACTCGGTAGTGAATCGCTGTTTTCCCTACCCGGAGCATTTAGTTTCAACCTCTGGACAGGTCTCGACACGCCGACAAAAACTAACGTCACGCATTGGTTTTCCTTGTTGGAGGATGCCCCCCAACAAGCGATCGCCGATCAGCTTCGTCTCCACCAAACCCCGGTGATTGTGCAGCCCGGGATCGTCGACACGCACCTGCGAGACTTCATAGATCGAGAGACTCCGTTATTCTCGTATTTGGAAAGAGACTATGAATCTCGGATCGAAGTAGGGCTGCTGGCTCTCTGGCGCCAGAAAGACGATCTCCGACCGATTGTTAATATCGCCGAATACTACACGGCTGCGACAGCCAGTTCTTCGGATAGTCCCGCTCATTTTGTTTCTCTTATGATGGAGCTCCCATCGCATGAAAAAGTGATCGCGGTAGAATTAGCCGTTTTTGAGATGGAAGGCCTGATGCCGCCGTCCGACCAGTTTTGGCACCACGGTAACACCGCTTTGGAGGCCCGTCCCATTTCACTCGAAGAGCAACCGGACACGACCGCCTCATTTGAGCCTCTGACCTGGCCCATTGCGGTATCTGGTTTACACGAATTTCGATTCTACCCTGCGGAAAATCTTCCTTCAGCCTCTTACTCCCGCATCTGGCTTCGGTTCCGCAACGCCGAAGGTGAAGTCGTGGCCGAGGCCCGCTTCGTCAACGAAACCAAATAGCATCGGTAATTTTTCGAGACCAATGAGAGTCACCTCAAAATGGTGGGCTTAATTTTTGCGGGACAACGAACAATCGATGCGTGGCCCCAATCACGGTGGTCGGATATACTGTCAGCATCATGACAGCTCAGCCCCACACCGTTTCGTCGACGGTGGCGCGAGTTTATCCCCGCCAAACTCCCGTCGACCAGATTCGGCCTTCTCAGACCAAATCCTCCCCGCGATCCGTATCGCCCGACGATTCCTCCACCGGGGGGGCATCGCGAAAGCCCGATTGGCATTATAATCCGAGTGAGAAACCCTCCCTTATGATGTTCGTTGTCGGGTTGGTCCTCTCCGGAGGCCTGCACGCCTATGCTTTGCTGGGTTTCAATGATGCCGCCCCGGTTGCGGAAGCGGCGGATGAAGTTGCCGAATTCGAGATCACCTTCATGGAGATGCCGCCCATCGAGAATTTGGACGAACCGGAAGACATCTTCGATGCCAGCAATGACCAGGAAGAGCCGGATCCGGTGCAATACGTGCCGATGCAGGCAGATGTGCCCGCCTTCAATTCCAATGCGGTGTTCGTGCAGCAGTTGGACCTACAGTCGCTCATTCCGCGACCGGACTTCGATTCGGCCAAGGTGCTCTCCATCCCGCCTAATATTGCGCGTTCCCGCGTGACTCCGGGCCAGATGAAGGACCTCTTCAATTTGGAAGACTTGGACCAACAACCCACCGCGTTGCTTCAGCAGCAGCCCGATTTTCCGCGGGAGCTCCGCAACCTCGTCTCCTACGCCGAGGTGGTCGTCGACTTTATCGTGAACGACAAAGGGCGAGTTCCGTGGGCCAAGGTTCGCAGTTCTACTCACTCCGGATTCGAGAACGCGGCGATCCGCGGGGTTTCCCGGTGGCAATTCAAACCCGGCATGAAGAAAGGCCGCCCGGTGAACACTCGGATGCGGGTTCCTCTTCGGTTTCGGGTGAACAATTAACGGCTAGTTTAGCGTCTCGCCGCCGCGAAATCCACCTTCCGTCAACGTCGGCCTCATCCGGGCCCGGCGTTTCCGTGTATCAGGCTTCCTCGGCTGCGGCGTTGGGGCGGTAGAGTAGGGCGGTGCGTCCGACGGTGCCAATCAGCGCGGCATTGGAGGACTCGGCGATTTGTTCGAACAAAGCCTTGCGAGCGTTGCGGTCGAGTTCCGTGGCACGGACTTTGATCAGCTGATGGCGCTCGAGCTGAACATTCACTTCGGCCTTCACGGCATCGGTGATCCCTTGGTGGCCAATCGTGGCCAAATCGGTTAGGAGCTGACCTTGAGCACGCAAAGAGCGGCGATCGGCCCCAGTCAAAATCGGTTGAGTCATGCCGCAAGAGGAGGTCACCACCCGCGCCGGGTCAATGATTGAGCGCAAAGCCGACTGGGTCTTACAATTTGGAGGTTATGAGAAGTTGAAGCGTAGACTTCCTATCTAAGAGAAAATATCTATATTCTAAGAATGAGTATGACTGTCGACCAACTGGTAACCGAGATTCGAGAACTGCCTCGTGATATGGTCGCCGACGTCGTTGACCGCTTGCTGTTTGAGTCGCACGGAGGTCAGGATACTGAAAAAGTGAAAGATTGGTCTCAGACCGTGAACCGTCGACTAAACGAGATTTGCAACGGTGAGGTTGCGGGCATCCCTGGCGAAGAGACGGCGGCGAAAGTTCGTGATATTGTCGGCCGGTGAAACCGCATCGCTTCCACCCCGAGGCTGTCGTAGAGTATGTTGAAGCGGCTCGATACTACGCCGAACGCGGAGAGGATTTCGGTGGACGATTTTATGATGAGATTGAACGTGTGATCGCGGAGATCAGGACAGCCCTGAATGCTTCCGTGTCTACGATCCACCAGCTCAGCGCAATCTATCGCGCAATTTCCCCTTCGCGGTCATTTATCTCAATGAGTGGGATCACATCTGGATCGTAGCGGTGATGCATCTTCACCGGTCGCCGGGTCATTGGCGCGAGCGTCTCGCTTAGAAGTTCTATTCCGAACACTCTACCAAAACCGGCGGATACCTATGCGTGCGAATCTTGGGTTGCCGAGGTCGAGGAGGTTGGAGGTGGTGCGGCCGACGATGACGTTTTTGTCGGTGATGTTTTCCACCGCTAGGAAGATGTTTCCGTTGTCACTGAATTGGTGGGAAATGCGCAGGTCCCAGGTAAGTGCGGAATTTAAGGTGAGGGTATTGCCGTCGTCTTCGAAGGCGTCACTCACGTAGCGGCCTTGGATGCTCACGCGCCATTTGGCATGGGGCGTCCAATCGGCTCCGCTGACCAAGGTGTGTTGCGAAACTTGCGGCAGGGTGCGGCTGGTCGCGTCGTCTTCGGCGTCGCTGTAGAGGTAGTCCGCGCGTAGGGTCAGGGTATCGCTGACTCGCTGAGTGGCCGCGAATTCGAAGCCGTTGACCGTGATGCGGTCGAGGTTTCGGCGTTGGCGGCCGATACCACCGGCGGGCACGAAACCCGCCCCGGGCACGAAGCCGGGGCCAAATCCTAAGGTCACGTTGGCCACGGCGTCTTCGACTTCAGTGACAAAGCCGGTCAGTCGCAGCGAGGCCCGTTCCGTGGTCCAGGTGGTGCCGAGTTCGATGCCGTCGAGGTGTTCGGTTTTGAGGTCTGGGTTGGCCTCGGTGATGACGCTGCCCACCCGGAAAGGGCGGTAGAGTTCGTTGAGGGTCGGCAAGCGGTAGGCTTGGTAGGCGGCGACCTGCCAGCGCCATTCGTCGTTGGCTTGCCAGACGAGTCCGGCGCGGGGATTGAACTCGGCGTCGGATCGATCGGCGAACCGGTCGCGACGGACGTTCGCGCCGTTGGTGCGATTGGTTTCGGTGCGGTGACCATCGGTGAGTTCCCAGGCATCGAGGCGAGCGCCAAGATCGAGTTGCCAGTCGGGAGCGAGGGCCCGGTTGTGGCCGACGAAGAGGCCGGCGGTGCGTTGGGTGCCGCCCGCAATGCGGTTGCGCACGAAGTCGTTGCCGACTCGGAAGTAGTTTTCGCTGGTTTCACCTTTCACCCATCGCGCGTCGGCGCCGAGAGTGGTGCTGCTGTTTTCCCGGGACCAACTGGCGGACGCGGAAGCTCCGGCGGCGTCGGCGGGCACGGAATATTGGTCGAGCACCGGGCTTTCGGTGGTGCGGGTGGCGTCGACCGCGGTGAATAGGCTGCGGTATTCTTGAGTTTGCCAGTAGCCGTTGGCTGACCAATGAGCGGTGTCGCTAAACAGCTCTCGGGTGCCTTCGGCGCGGGCGGCGACCCTAAACTCGCGGGTGCGATTGGCTTGGAGGGGGGTGCCGTTGCCGCGATCTTCAGAAAAGCCACGCACGGTGAGTTGGCCGGTGGTGCCGCTCTCACGGCGATGGGTCCATTCGAGTTCGAGGTAACCTTGTTCGAGGTCGGTGGCGCTATCGATGGGTCCGGCGCTGCCGGGGGCCTTGCGACGAAATCCGTCGGAATGCAGGCCGCGGGCGCTTAGAGTGAAGGAGTTGGCCCCGGAAACCTGTGTAGTGGATATCTCGGCGGCTGCGGTGCCGTATTCGCCGAGTTCAAACTGGGCGGCCGACTGGGTCGATTCGGGCGTGGGTTGGGAGAGGATCTGGATGGTGCCGCCGAGTGCTGAGCTGCCCCAGGCGCCGGAGCCGCCGCCGCGCACGAGCTCCACCGCCGCAAGATTGAGACGCGAAGTCTTCGCCCAGGTCACCCAGCCACCGAAAGGATCGTTGAGGGGAATGCCGTCGGCCAGCACCAGGGTGCGGCCCGCGCCGTTGGGGCCGATGTTGCGCAATGACACGCCTTGGGCGGTTGGATTGGCCGAGAGGCTACCGCCGCGGCGAAAGAGACTGAACGCGGCCGAGGCTTTGAGTTGGTCGTCGAGAGCGAGGGCAGGATTGGCCCGCAGCGCATCAGCGGACAGCACATCAACGGCGAATGGCTGTTGGGAAAGCGGCTGCGCGTCGCGATGCACGCTGACGATCAGCGGATCGAGTGTCTGCGCGGAAAGCGCGACGCTGGTCAGACAAAGCAGGGTGGTGGTAAAGAGACGTCGGGACATGTAGGGCCAGCCACTCTCACGACAGGGGAAGGCGTGGTCAATTCATCCGCTCGAAACTGGTCGAATGTTCGGAATGTGATCCGAAACTGTAGCCGGGCTCGGCGAGCGCGGAGCGGTGGGGAAGTTCTGAGGGGCAGGCGAACCGGGGTCAGCGACCCCGGCTACAGCGTGGCTTGGGGATTGTGGTGAGGCTGGGTGGTTGTAGCCGGGCTCGGTGAGCCCGGAGCGGGGGAGTCGGGGGCGCGAGCGAGCTCTTAGAGCGGTTTGATCCGCACGGTTCGGTATTGGAGCTCGGCCCATTCGGCCTGGAGGGAGATTTGTCCGAAGGCGAGCGGTTGCCATTCTCCGTCGGCTTCGCGGTAGCGCATGTCGGTGACTTCACTCACGAGTTTTCCATTGAGGTAATATTCGGCGCGATCCGCGCCGTGGACCACCACCTCTGCCAAGTTCCACTCGCCGTGTGGTTTGGTGGCCGCGACGGAGGTGTAACTGGCTCGCTTGTGACCTTCCTCGTTGGGGAAGATGCCACTGAATTCGACGATCGGTCCCTCCGGTTTGTAGTAATAGGCGGTGCCCTCCATGGCGGCAGGTGATTTGGCGCGGGTGTTGCCGATGATCCAGATGTCGCCGGACACGTAGGGTGCGCCGGGTTCGCCGCCGCCCAGCTGCATCTCGACCGAAGGAGGCCACACGGAGTCGGGATCGGTATGGATATGAAACAGGATCCCGGCATCGCGCACGGCGCCGTGGCGGGGCTGAAACCGATTATCGAGCCAGCGGTATTCAACCTGGAGGCGGAAACTCGAGTAGGAGTTCTTCGTGCGCAGGTTGGCGTTGTATTGTTTGGTGCGATTGGGGGCGTCGCGGTAGACGTGGATCGTGCCGTCGTTGACGGTGAAGATGTCGTCGAGCGGTTGGCTCTTGTAGTCGCCTCGCGTGCCGAGGTTCGCGACCCAGCCATCGAGGGACTTACCGTCGAAGAGGTCGATCCAGCCGTCGTCTTCCCCGTTCGCCGATGCGAAACTTGAACCCGATAGTATTAGGCTGAGCAGGACGAATGATCGAAGGACGCGAGAAGAGTTAAGCATGGTGCAGTTTGGGGCATTGAAGTTCGCGAAGGTAGGGCAAAAAAAACGACCGCATCGGCGAGGAAGCGGTCGTGGATGGTAAAGAGAATGGGACGGGGATTAATCCTCGTCGGGTTTCTTGAAATCCTTGTGGCTGCTGCGTTGTTGGTCGCGCAGGGATTCGATCAGCTCGTTGGCCTTGTCGTTGTTGTCGGCCTCGAGGGCGGCCTTCAGGTCGGTCAGGATTTGGACGAACACCTTCATCTCTTTTTTGAAATTGGCTACGAAGTCGGCTTGTTCACCGGCAGGCTGCTCGGCTTTCCAAGCGGGCTCATGATCGAGGCCTGACTTAGCGGCTTTGAGCATCTTACCCACCATGGCGGCGGACTCGGCGTTCTTGGCCGGATCACGCACGGCGCGTCGCAAGGAGCGGAAGGTTTTGCCGATAACCTCCATCTGTTCGCCGAGTTCAGTGTGGCCCTCTTCGTGATGGGCGGCGGTGGCAGTGTTGAGCCCGACGAAGGAGCTGAGCAGGATAGCGAGGGTAAGCAGAGAGCGGTATTTCATGTTTGTTGCAGGGTGGGTTAGAGTAGAAAGACTCCGTCATTCAAGGCACTGAAATGTTCAGGCTCAACCCTGTTTATCGGCAAAAGTGGTGAGAGGTAATTCGTGCCATTCGGATGGTTTGAGGTCGCCCAGCGTGAGATCGCCGAAGCGTTCGCGGTGGAGGGATTCCACGTGCCACCCTTGGCTGGCGAACATGCGTCGGACTTGGTGATACTTACCTTCGATCAAGGTGATTTCAGCCACGCGCGGTTCTCGGATGGTCAAGGTCGCGGGAGCCAGCGGAGCCTTGTCGTCTTCGAGCTGAAGGGTGCCGCTGGCGAAGGTCTCAATGAGCGCGGGGTCGAGATCACGGGAGAGCGTCGCGCGATAGACTTTGGGCACCTTGTGCTTGGGCGAAGTCAGACGGTGGACGAGTTGGGACTGGTCGGTGACGAGCAGCAGGCCGCTGGTGTCTTTATCGAGTCGGCCGACGGAAGTGATGACCGGGTTCCGGCGCCGCCAACGACCGGGAAACAGGCCATAGATGGATGGGCCTTCACGTTCATCGTGGGAGCAAACCAGGCCAATAGGCTTATTCAACAGCACCAGAATACCGTCGGGGTGATCGAGCGGTTCACCATCGATCGTGACGGTGTCCGGTTCTACTTTGATGGCGGAATCTTTAACGACGTCTCCCTCCACGGCTACGCGCATCCCGCCGAACCCTCGACGGGCTTCACGGCGGGAGCAATATCCCAGGTTGGCGAGGAGTTGGTCGAGGCGGCGTTTCACGGATGGAGGCGTAACGGAAGCGGTCAGCGAATCAACTCTTGGTTGGGTAACCCGGGATGCCGTTAATGCTGGTTTCGTTTTTTAGTTTTCGGTAGTCGACCAGTTCTTCGGCCGTCTTTTTGTCGGTCCAGCGATCGAGGGTGTCGCGGTGTTCGACATAGTCCATGAACGGCACGGTGAATCCACAGGAGTCGGAGATGCGGTTGGCTTTCACCCGAATGATGGCGCGGGCGCCAGCGTGGGACGGAAAGAGGACACTGAGTTGGGCGAAATCTGGATCGGCTGGCAGGACGACCTCGCCGCGACCGTGGATGCGCACGGTTTTTTGGGGGGCCTCGAAGGCGCAAAACATGATCACGATACGTTCGTTTTCCGACACGTGGGCGATGGTTTCGACGCCGCTGCCGGTGAGGTCCAGGTAGGCGACTTCATGGTCGTTGAGGATGCGAAATGAGTCACTGCCCTTCGGTGAGCAATTTACGTGTCCATCGGTGGCGAGGGGGGCAGTCGCCACAAAGAAAACGTGTCGTTGGGCAATCCACTCCTGCAGGGCGGGGACAATGGTTTCGAAGGTTTTTCCCATGGGGAGATATTGGGTCGGTTGATTTTGAAGCGCAAGGTCAGCTCCTGTTTCGGGTGTGGCGTTGCACCGAGCGAGCTGGATGCTTTAGTGGTCGGGAATGCGTTGGATGTTTCTCAGCCTCGCGGTCGCGTTGTTCGCGTTGTCTTTGCTCACTTGGGTGAAGGCGTGGAACACTGTGGTGTGGAAGGCGGCCATCGTGGCCGGGGAATTCGGACACTATCTGGGTTTGGTAACTCTGGTGTTGGTTTGCGTGATCGTGGCCTACGGGGCGGTGATGGTGGGCGAGGATCAACCCTACTGGCGACCGGCCGGGATCGCGGTCGTATTGGCGTTGGCGGCGACGGGGTTCTTTTTATCGCCCGTAGCCTTTGCGATGCGAGTGGGGCAGGGATTGCCCGCAAAACTTCAATCAGCATTCGACACGAAGCCCTCCAGCTCACGCGTGGTGGATTTGAGACGTTTGTGGGTCCCGTTACCGGCGGTGCAGCCTGTTCGAGTGAAAACGCATACCTTTACGCCGATCGATTGGCCGGAAGCATTGAAGCTAGATTTCTACGCGACCGAGCAACCAGGTGCGCCGGTGGTCGTCGTGGTGCACGGCGGGGGTTGGGACAGCGGAGATCGCGAACAGCTCACGGAGTTCAATCACTGGTTGGCGGGGGAGGGTTACAACGTTGCGGCGATCAGTTACCGGTTGGCGCCGAAATATCCCTGGCCCGCCCAGCGCGAGGACACGTTGCTGGCGATCGACTGGCTCAAGGCCAATGCCTCCGAACTGCACATCGATGCGACCCGCTTAGTGCTCATGGGACGATCGGCTGGCGCTCAGATTGCTTCGGCGGTAGCTTATGGCGCACCCGATCCGGCCGTGCGGGGACTGGTGGGGCTTTACGGCGCCTACGACATGAATTTCGTGTGGTCAATCTCGCGCCCCGACGACGTGTTGAATTCGACCAAATTGATGAACCAATACCTCGATGGTGCTCCGACTCCGGCCAATCAAACCGCCTACGATTCAGCGAGCGCTCAGGGTATGGTCAGGTCAGGCCAGACCCCACCTACGCTGCTCATGCACGGCACGGTCGATAGTCTGTGTTGGGTCAAACATAGCCAACGACTGGCGGAGCGACTCGATGCTGCCGGCGTGCCACACGTCTATGTCGAGCTCCCCTGGGCGGTCCACGCTTTCGATTACAACCTCACGGCCCCCGGTGGCCAACTCACCGCCTATGCCGTGCGCGAGTTTTTGGCGACAGTCTGCAGGCGTTGAGGGCCTGAACCTTTCGCTGATCGGGTTATTTCCGGTGCCAGCGGAGGGGTTTGGTGGGTTCGCGGGTGAGTTTACCTTTGGCCTCGAGGTCGAGTTGCACGCACTTGAACCACCAACCTGCCGTGCTTCCGCCGGGGAATAACGCGTCCGCCAACAACGGTTTCACGGCTTCGATTACCTCGTTTTGAGTCAATCTAGGGGACTTCTTCGGGAGGACTTTGAGCAATACTCGCTTCATTTCAGCGTATTTTGCGGCATCTACCCGGGTCGTATGCCCCGGCACATTCACGTTTTCGACCTCGATCTTCGCTCCGGGTGTCATGCCCGATCAAAAACAATCTCCGGTTGAGATGGCGAGCCGTTCCCTGCTCACTTTAACCATATTGGTTAAACTTCTGCTTGGGGCGTTAGGGGAGGGAATTGGGTGTGGGACCACGAATAGTCTCGGCAGGGAGAAGGTGATCTGGGAGGGGTGGTACGCTTTTTTTGACAACAAGCAATTATGGCTATCTGGGAATACAAAGTAATTAGCAGCGGTAAGGGGGGCTTCGCTAGTCCACAACTGCTGGAGAATTTTTTAAACGAATTAGGCACGGACGAATGGGAGATCATCGATTATCGGGCGACCCCCGACAATCCGTTGGCTTTTAACGGTCTGGCCCGACGCGGTTCACAGCGTGACTGGACCCTTGAGGCGGAATCAGCCGCGCAAGCCAAGGCTGACGAGCGCAAGAAGCGCGAGGAGGAGCATCGGCTCGCCGAAGAACGCATCGAGAAAGCCAACCAAGAGGTGGATGCCGAACGTGAACAGGCCGTCGCCGCCAAAGAAGGCGGCACTCCGGATGGTTTACGCACCTTGCGCGACACCGAACGTGACGATGATCCCGAAGCGCTCGCCGACGAGGCCGAGGGGATCGGACTCGACGATTGGGACGACCTCGACATGGAGGATGACCTCCCGACTTTGCTCGACGCGATCAAACCGCACGTGCGTCGCAACCAACGGGGACCGGGCGAAGCCGCCGCCTTGGACTATTTGGCCAAACGCTGGGATCAGGAACCGGAAGACGTTATGGGAGCGCTCGTCGAGTGTGGCCTAGTCGTCCCGGAAACCGACGAGGAGTTACCGGAGTATTTCGATTTCGAAGGCGACCTGTTTTGGCTCAATCGTAACAACCGTGGTCAGCTCTTCATCAATGTGCGCGAAAAGCCGCGGGCGAAATTCAAGACGACTAAGCTCAAGAAGGTTGAGGCCGACGATCCCTCGGCGGATGACGTTCGTTCCGAGCACCAAGCGGAACTGACCGATAAGAAAAAGAAGTCCGAAGAACGAGCTGCGCGCAGAGCTGAGGAAGATGCGGAAGCGGCGAAGCCAGGCGATCCGTTACCCGAAGGTCTAGCTCTGCTGGATGTCTTCAAACCCAAGATGCGCCGTAACCGTCGTGGTCCTGGCATGTCGGGCACGATTTCGTTTCTCGCCAGAGCTCTCAAACATTCCGAAGAGACCTTGATCGAGGCGCTGAAGGCGATCGATCTGGTGGCGCCCGAGGACAAGGAAGCGAAGCCGAGTTTTGTCGAAGCAGATGGTCTGCTCTTTTGGCTCAAGCAGGACGGCCGCGGTGGCGTTTGGATCAATTGCCGCGATCAGGATAAAGCTTCAAAGAAGTCGCAAGATTCGGATGAGCGAGCTGCCGATGGCGAAGAGCCAGCGGTTAAAGACACTTCAGCCAAGGACGAGAAATCCGTGCCGGAAAATGGCGGCGAGATCACCTTCGCTCCGGGACCCAATGCGGTGCCCGCGCTGCGTTTGTTGCTCAAACCAAAGTCACGCGGCATCGGAGCTTCGGCTGAAATCGGAACCCTGTCTGACGCGTTGGGCAAGCCGGCCCTCGAAATATTCGAAGTATTGGTGAAAGCCGGACTCGATATCCCGGAAGATGCCGATGAAAAGCCTACGTTTATTGAACTCGGCGACGAAATCTTATGGCTTAATCGCAACGCCAAGGACGATACCTTGTGGTTGAACGCGAAGGCCAAACCGAAGCGTAAAACGACCACCAAGAAGACCACGCCCAAGAAGACAGCAGCTAAGAAAACGACCAAGAAAAAGGCCGCTCCCGCGTCTGCGGAAGCGACCGAAGAGTCGAAAGACTGAGGAAGTCGGAAGGATCAGTCTTTCCGCTTCCGGACCACGATGTCTCCATTCATGGTGGCTATCTGTAGATCGACTCCGCCACCATTTAGCGTGCCGCTGATCACCTTGCCGCCTGCCATCGAAGGGATGCTGGGACTGCGGGGAGCCTTCGGGGCACGAGGAGTATGCGGAGTGTCGCTCTCAGGGGCCCAATGAGTATCGTTCTCGTTGCGATGAGCTGCGTCGCGGTTTCGGCCGGGCCTCGACGACGGCTTCGCGAACTTCCTCAGCAATTTCCATCGCCATCTCGACAGCCTCTTCGGCAAATTCGACGATCTCCTCGTGGGGGGCTGGAGCGAACGCCCGGCCGGATGACGTTGTGGTGACGAGGGCGCCTTCGTCGAAGTTGGTCATGATGGTGCCGTTCTGAGAACGGAAGCGCACGTTGGCCGCAGCGTCTTCAGGGAGATGGATTTCAATTTCACCGTTCATGGATGTAAATGACAGGGGACGGTCGGGATGGACGGCCGTGAACGAAGCCTCGATCTCACCGTTCATGGATTCGATGAGCGCCCCTTCGCTGAGGTCGACCAGATCGACTTCGCCGTTGAGACCGTTGATCGAAACGTCGCCACTGATGTTCTCGACTCGGATCTCACCGCCGAAGCGCACGGAGATTTCGAGATGGGTGTCGTGGGGCACCACGATATTGAATTCGGTATTTTGCCCCCAGGAGTCGGTGCCATATTCGAGCACAGCGTGGTTCTCCTTTTCCTCTAGCAGGTAGGACGTGCTGGATCCGATTACTCGCATGCCGTCGGCTCGCGGCTTCTTATTAGGATTTTCTTTTGCGTCGGTGTTCACCGTGATTTCGTCCACGTCGGCACCCACGATGGTGAGCTCACCATGAGCAATGTTGACGGTGAGGTGACCGGGTTGGGTGGGGTCGGAGAACTGAATAGTAGTTTCGTCGGCGCGGCTGAACAGCACACTGCTGCAACCGAGTAGTAGGACGAAGAATTGGCGGAGATTTTTCATAACGAATCGAGGGAAGGGTTTAAATGTAGTTAAAGTGTTGATACTAAAATTTAGAGCTGAGCGAGACCCCGGTAAGCGGCCTCCCGGACAACGGGGTCGATGCCCGGTGCCTGAGTGATTTGGTCGAGAGTAGCGGCCGCGCCGCCGTCCCGAGAGGCGACGACAAAGTCGATCATGGCGACCTGCACCAGAGGGGAGGATTCACGGGGCAGGGCGTTCATGACACCGGCGCGGATAGGCGCGAGATCGACGTGAGCGTAGAGTGCTTCCAAGGCGGTGAGACGCACGTTGACACTCGGATCGAAAGCGAGGGTGTTGAGCAGGCGCGCAAGGGTGCGGTCGTTGATCTCAGTTTCATCGAACGCAGCGATCACGCTTTGGAGACGGGCGGACGCGGGTTGAGTGAGAAGGTGGGTGCTGACTACGCGGTTCATCGACTCGACTTGAGCGCGCAGATCCGCGAGCTCCTGTTGGGTGCCCGGATCCGGCTGAGTGATGACGGCGGCGGGTTGAGCCTCGGGGAGAAGACGCGTGCCGAGGGCAACTCCGGCGACGAGCACCGCGAGGGTGAGCGCAAACTGTAGGGCGGGACGGCTCGGCAGCAGCGCGGCAAAGAACGAGTCGATACGACTGCGGGCGAGGGCGAATGGACTTGGGGAGTCGAGCTCGGCCTGAGCTTCGTCGAGCCAGATCTGGAAGTTGGCTTGCAGGCGGGGGGACGGTTCAGGGAGAGGGAGTTTGTCGAGCGTGAGCAGGGCCTGCTGCAGGCCGGCCCATTCGCGTTGGCAATCCAGACAGGTCTTGAGATGCGCGGTTACCGCGTTCGCTTGGTGCGCGGGTAGGGTGCCGGATTGGTAGTCGATGAAGGAATCCTGAATGCGTTGGCAGTTCATGGTGGAAAATGGATTTAGGCCTGGGGAGAAGGGCGGTGGGAGAGTTTGAAGAAGCGGTCGCGCAGTGCCGCGAGGGCGCGATGGACGCGGACTTTGGCGGCGCCGGTAGAGATGTTGAGGAGCTTGGCGATCTGCTGGTGAGGCAGGTGCTGGAAGCGGTGGAGAACGAGGATCTCGCGCTGTTCGAGAGGAAGTTCCTCGAGGGCGGTTTGCATGATGGCGAGGTCGTCGCGTTTCGCGGCTGACTCGCCGGCGGACGCGGTGACCTCATCGGATACTCGATCAAAATCGGCGGGATCGGTTGGGGTGGGTTGGCGGACTGAGCGGCGGTAGTGATCGGCCGCCACCCGTCGAGCGATATGGTAAAGCCAGGCCGAGAATTTACCTTCGTCACGGTAGGTGTGGCGGTATTTGAGGGTCCGTTGGAAGACGATCTGCACGAGGTCTTCGGCGGCGTCGCGGTTGCCCGATTGAGCGAGCGAGAAAGCCGTAGAGTTGGCGGTGGTGGCGTTCGAACAGATCGCCGAGGCGGCCGAGTTCGCCGGCGCGCACCGCTAGCATCAGATCGTGATCGCTGGTCTCTTCCATGGGTTCAGAAGGCGATAGCATAGCGTCGGAAGGCGCAGAGGCTAAGGTCATTTGTGGAGCGAAAACGGGCACGAAAAAATTGGCATTTCAGGTTGGTTGGCAGGAGGAACTGCGGTCCCCGCGAGGGGTTACAAGAAATTTCACCGTGCTGAGAGACCGCGTGATCGCAACCCCCCCTAAATTCGTCGAAAGAACCGCGTATTTTGTTCGTTTCACAGGTAGCGGTTGTGCTCTGCAGCCGCCCTAATCTGATAACCCCCCTCAAAATCGACTCATGAGTGAAGTAACTAAGAATTAAAAGCTTGTCCAAGTAACGAGCATCGACGTCCTGCTCGACAATGACATGCGTGTCACCTGGCAAGGCTTTCGCCCGGAACATGCTAGCAAGAAAACGCCCACTACTTATTTCACCACATTGCCGGGTGGTGGAACCGGCTCGACCGCAGTTTCAATGGTGGGGATTGGCGCCCAAGGCACCGACACTCCGGTCGAAGTCACTCTGCTGAGCGGTGAGGCCAGTCTTGATGGCACGCCGCTTCGGGTTGATGCACCGGTGATGCTCCCGGGGTCCGGTAGCGGTGCTGATTTGGTATACGCGTCCGAGACCTGCACCTTGAAAGTGTGCCCAAAGGGCGTCGGCTCAGGTGCTGAAGTCGAGTCCGGTGGAGCCATGCGGATGGGTGATGGTAGTCCAGGTAGCCAGCCCCCTCCTCCACCATACCCCGGTGGAAATAGTCACCACTGAATCTCCTAGGATTCGTATCTCAGGATTGCTGACCGGCGTGTTTTCCACGCCGGTCTTTTTTGGCCCTACGCTCAACGTCGCCAGACTCGAATTCGGCCCAGATGGTCGGCGGTGGCCAAGGTTTTCCCATCTGGAGAAAAGGCTATTTGCGAGACCATCGCGTCAAGGTCGGAATCTCCTAGCACAGCAGTAATCTCCAATGGTGTGCTCCGGTGACCCGTTTCGAGATTCAGTGAATTGAGACTTCCACGCATGAATTGAGTCACCACCGTTGGTTCGGTCGGATTAAACGCGTAATCGACACCATTACGACGTCCGTCGTCGATTGTCATGACCGGATCGAGGGACGGAAATCTCAGAACACGTGGTGGTGCTTCACCGCTCGATGCGATAACATAATCTCCTTACGCAGATAATTCGATTCGACCCGGTCGGTTGGGGGTTGAAATGACTTTTTGAACGGATCCATCTCGTCCATCCCAGACCATCAGTTGTTGACGAATATCACAGCTGAGCACCACCCCTTCGTTTGTCATTACCATGCCCAAAAATTTTCCGTGGCTCCGCTGCAGGCGATCGACCGGGTAGCGTGCGATTTGTTGTGAGGATTTTAGGTCCCACAGCACCGCTTCGTCGGTTTCTGAAAATGCGAGGAGTAGTTCCTCGTTTGCCGATGTGACGCTGGACTTAATGGCAATATTCGGGCCAAAGAGATCGAGAGAACCTAGTTCCCTTCCGTGCCTAGTTGAATATTGTATGAGCTCTCCGTCGCTGGTCAGCGCGATCAGGCTATCGTCTCCGAATTGACTGATCGCGAAAACCTCTTCTTTTCGCCAGAGGACCTTGAGATCGTTTAAACCCAAAATAGTAAGAACCCACGCCGTGTTCACAGTCGCAAGCCGCGTCGAATTCTTGCTGATCTCGAGTTGGAACATTCGGCTTTCTGAAGGCATGTTCACGGTTGTTATAACTGGAGGTGCTTTCTTGGCATGACGGTCCCATCGTCGAATCTCACCGCTCCGGTCCGCTGACCAGATCTGATTGTAGTCAGAGGAATAGTTGAAGGCCGTGATTTGATTCCCGGTTCCCTCGAATTCGCGGATGAGATTACCCGAATCGGAGTCGATTAAAGCCAATCTATTATTCGCCGCTCCGATCAGAAACTCTTCGCCGTTTCGATGAAAAATTATTCGGTCAGTGAAGACATCAAATGGAAGTATTCTCGCGGGACTATTCGAAGGAGAGACGGAAGTAATTTTAAGTGTCCCGGTTCTACTCAGGCAGTATTCTCCATTCGGAAATATCGCGGAAGGTCCCACGACGGACGTTGATTCGGATGCAATGACCGCACCGGACTCCATATCAATCACTCGAAGGTGTTCGGTGCGGTTTCCACTCAAATTCGAAATGGTGACCAATGTTACTTGCGAAAGCGTAGGAGTCGATGAAGCGCCTATAAATGTGCTCAGCCCATCGTCTTCGTATTTAGGAATTGGCCAAACCACGATGCCTTCACCCGTCTTGTAGTTCCAGATTCCCAGGCGGTGATCTTCGTCGCCTGGTCCGTCTTCAAAATATAGGATGTGGGGAAGTTCGGGGTGGACCTGCAACGGACGGTTTATCCCGGGTTTCGCTGGCAGGGAGTCTGGGGTCCCTTCTTCGATCGACCATGTTTCGATTCCGTAGTCGGGTGTCGTGCCAATGAGCCGGGTGGCGTCTGGAGAGAATCCCGCAATGCGGTGGATGCCTTGCAGGGTTTTGACGTATGCACCCGATTGTTGATCATAAATTTCGATGGAGGGAGAGAGGTTATCAACCGCGATCCAACGCCCATCGGGGGATGCTTCGATTCGGGTGACATTGTCCCCAGATTTTCGGATGATCTCAGCTGGGTCTCCTTGCGCTTCGCGGTAGAGTGCATGCCACTCGAAGCGGCGTAGGTCGGGATCGCCGGGTTGCGGAAATGCACGTCCGAGCGAGGTGCGCGCTACTCCGTAATTGCCGATTTCCAGCGCTCGCTGTGCGTTGGCGAGACTCGCATCGTAGAGCGTGCGGCGGGTGAGTTCGGCGGGTTCTGTCTCAGCAGCGCGACGACCGGCGGATTCAAGATTGGCCCGACGGCGTTCGGCGAAGACACCAGCGCCGGCAATGATGGCGATGGTCGCGACCAGCAGAATCCATTTGCGCGCTCTTGCTAGACCCGCCTCGGCGAATCGCAGCCGACGAACGGACTTGCCGGATTCGAGCAGCTTGAGCTCGGCCAGCAATGATGCGGCATCGGCGTATCGATCTGCGGGATGCCCCGCGCAGGCTTTGATGATGACCTCGTTGAGCTCGAGTAGTTCGGGCCGGTCTTCACGCTCACCGAAGTCGGCGGGCAATCGAGGGAAGTCATTGCGATCGCAGCCAGTCGTGACCTCGTAGAGCACTTTGCCGAGACTGAAGATGTCGGCGGCGGCGGTGCCGGGGCCTTCCGGAGGAACGAATCCCTCGGTGCCGACGAACGACATGGCCTCGGACTCTTCACTAACCAACCCAATGTCGGCGAGCTTGGGCCGTCCTCCCACGAGAATGATGTTGGAGGGTTTGATATCGCGATGAATCAAGCCGGCGGTATGAAGTTCGGTGAGCCCCTGAGCCAAGTCGATCCCATGACGGAGAGTCTCGGCCACCGGCAAAAACGATTCGTTCGCCCGGAGATCTTTGAGGGTAAGAGGAGCGTAACAGGAGGGGTCAATGTGACGGCCGGTCACCACATCGTCCGCCAGCTCCATCACATAGAAGAAGAACCCATCCTCGTCGTTGCGTCCTACATGGAGGAGGGCGAGTTGGCGGGCTTCCCCGCCCGTGAGGCGCATGAAATCACTGAGCCCTCGAAATTCGCGTTCGTAGGGGCCTATATCGTTAAAACGATCCCGCCAGACGACCTTGACGGCGAAGTAGAGACCGGTCGCACCACGAGCTAACCAGACATCACCATAACTACCGCGCCCGACGAGTCGTAGCAACTCGTAGTCGGGAACGGGGGGTGGGTTGGAATCCTCCGTCGGCACAAACGCCAGCAAGCCAAGGATTAGCCGCCGGGTCCAATGTCAAATGGACCTAGTCCGCTCTTTTCAATTATGGTATTCTCGCAGGCGCTCCACTTCGTGCCGCAGCTGTTTTTTGAGCCGATGCGCGATGAGGTAAACGGTGGGGCGGTTGATGCCGAGATCGGCGGCGATTTGAGCCACTGGTTGACCTTGGCGGGCGTGAAGCTCGAAAGCTTGAAAGTGTTTGGGAGGGACCCGGCGAGCCAACCGCTCCATGGCGGTATCGAGCATATGTTTCTGCCATTCAAGTTCCCAAAAATCATCCATGGGATTG
>CAJXQX010000016.1 GCA_913058185.1 uncultured Verrucomicrobiota bacterium | reverse complement strand
TATTGTTTGCCCCGCGGGTGGTCGAATCAGTGGATTCAGGATTGGACGGACGAAACGGCCTACGCCGAATGTCCCATTGATGTGGTTGAAGCAGGATCCTATGCGGTATCCATTCAATATGCCTGTGATGCGACTTCGGTCGGATCCGTGTTCGAGTTGGTTGCGGGTGAAAACAGCCTCGATATCGAAATCAAAGAGCCGTGGGTATCCGCGCCTTATCCCGCCGCAGAGCAAGGCGCCAAGGAACCAGGATGGTATTTGTCCCGGGAGTGGAGGACGTGGGAAGCAGGGACACTTGCCCTGGATAAAGGGGAGCACCTGCTGCAACTACGGGTGAAGCGTAAACCAGGCAAAGAAATGGCTGATATCAAGTCGGTCATGCTACGAAAGATTTGAACCGAACCAACGAACTGATTCTTAACCCATTCCCCAAGCTGGCATCCTACTGCCGCGCCGCTGATTATTTCCCCAGATAACTGTTTTCCCAAAAACCCCCATGAAGATAAAGCCCCTCCCCTCATCTCTGAGTTTCTTATGTGCTCTGCTCCTTGGCAGCCTCACTCCGGTCCACGGAGCTGACCCGCTCAACGTCGTGCTCATTGTGGCAGATGACTTGGGTGCCCATGATTTGAACACCCATGGTTCCGATCTGCACGAAACGCCCCACTTGGATGGCTTCGCCGCGTCGGGAATCGAGTTTACCAGCGCCTATGCTGCCGCCCCGATCTGCACGCCCACCCGAGCCTCCATCATGACCGGCAAGAACCCCGCCCGTCTGCGCATGACCATCTGGAGTGAGCATGCCCTGCGGGGACCCAAGCTTGATAAGCCCATGATTCCTGCCGACAGCGTAGGTAATCTTCCGTTGGAGGAAATCACTTTGGCCGAACGCTTCAAAGCAGCCGGCTACCACACCTTTCACATCGGCAAATGGCATCTGGGAGAAGCGAGTTTCTACCCGGAAGTCCAAGGCTTCGACGTCAATATCGGCGGGCACCACTGGGGCGCCCCTTCCACGTTTTTCGCCCCCTACCGCGGGACGGTTTATCGGGAGCCGCGCTATGTTCCGGGTTTGCATGGATGGAAGGAGGGGGAATACCTGCCCGACCGGCTTACTACCGAGGCGATCAACCTGATGGAAAATGCCGGCGATACGCCCTTTTTCCTCAATCTTTGCTTCTTCGTTCCTCACGTTCCGATCGACGGAAAACCCGCCTACGTCGACGATTTTTCCGCTCGCATTGGCCCTGACAATAGGCACCGCAATCCTGGCTACGCCGCCATGGTCAAATCGCTGGATGATGGCGTGGGACGAATTCTCGCTTGGCTCAAAAAAACCGGGAAAGACCAAAACACCATCGTGGTTTTTGTTTCAGACAACGGAGGTGTGACCGGTGAGTGGGAAGGCGAAACGGTTACCGACAACACCCCACTCCGCTCGGGTAAGGGAACGCTCTACGAAGGCGGGGTTCGCATTCCTTGGTTCATGCAGATTCCCGGCATAAATACGCCGCACAAGGTGGACACTCCGGTTACGACAACCGACCTCCTGAGCACTCTGCTGGATTTGACGGAGGTGGATCATCCGGATCAATCGGCATCCGATGGCACGTCACTGAAACCCCTGCTCTATCAAAAGGAATTTAATCAAGGGAAACCCCGATCCTTGGTCTTTCACTACCCTCACTACTACCGCGGAACGACGCCGGTTTCTGCGCTCCGCAAAGGAGACCTGAAACTCCTCCAGTATTACACCCCGGAAGGGCTGCGGTTTGAATTATACGACCTGGCGAAAGACCCCACTGAGTCCCACGATCTCTCCGCCCAGCGCGGAAAAATTGTGCAGGATATGAGTTCGGAACTCACCTCCAGCTTATGGGAAATGAGTGCAAATTTCCCGAGCCGTAATCCCGACTATCCCGCCAAGGACCAGAAATGATTCAGAGCAGAATGCTGGGTAATTCACCACCCGATCAGGCGATCACTTCAGGAAAGAAATTAAAACAAGACTTCTACAAAATTAATAATGACTAGCGAAACTTGGATAAACCAATACCTCGATGCGGAGGTGAAACTTATCAGGTCACTGCCGACTGAAAAAATTACCGCGCTCATCGATATCTTCGAAAAGGCTCATACCCGTGACAGTCAGATTTTTCTCTTTGGCAATGGCGGCAATGCGGCCAGCGCTTCGCACTTGGCCTGCGATTTGGGCAAAGGCGCCTCGGATGTGCTGAAGAAACGTTTCCGGGTCATTACGCTCAACGACAACGCCGCGTGGTTAACTGCCCTCGGCAACGACTACGCCTACGATGATGTATTTGTGCGCCAGCTGGAGAACTATGCCCGTCCCGGGGATGTCGTGCTGAGCGGCAGTGTCAGCGGAAATTCGCCGAACTTGGTGAAAGCGTTCGAGTGGGCCAATGCTCAGGAACTGACCACGGTTTCAATTACCAGCTCCCGACGGGGCCGAATGTCCGATTTGGCCACCCTGCCCATCGTGTTGCCCGATGAGCACTATGGCCGCGTAGAAGATATGCAGATGATGATCTATCACCTGATCGCATTCTGGTTTATCGAAAATAAATCGGCGTAGCCAAAACCAATTTTCATGAACCGATACCTCACGCTCGTTCTATTCATTCTCCTTCAGCCCTTGTTCTTTTGCCTCGGTGCCAGTCGACCCAATATCCTGTTTGTGTCGATTGATGACTTCAATGACTGGGGACCCACTCAGCTGAACGGTGAGCCGTTCGATGTGGATACGCCCCACTTCGACTCGCTGGCAGCTGAAGGGATATTGTTTAGAAACGCCCACTGCAATGCCCCGGTGTGTAACTCCTCCCGCGCCTCTATCATGTCGGGGCTCCATCCCGCGTCGACCGGCGTTTATGGCAACGGTCATGACTGGTTGGCGAACGCACGATTCGATGACATTCTCCTGCTCCCGGAATATTTCAAAAAGCATGGCTACGCTACGCTGGGAGGCGGGAAGATCTATCACGCGAATCAGGGAAGCGCATTCGAGCGGAAAGGGCTTTTTTCGCCTCGAGGTTGGGATGATTTCTTTCCGTCCTTCGACGCGCAATTGCCGGTGCAGAGTATGCCGGAGGTCCTGCCGGATCGTGGCGAAGGGAAGTTCGATTGGGGCGGCACCGGTAAGCCGCTAGAGGATATGGGCGACCATAAGGTCGTAAACTGGGCAATCGAGCAGCTTGAGACTTCTCGCGATGAACCGCTCTTTCTGGCCGTCGGGATCTATCGCCCGCATATGCCTTGGTTTGTTCCAGACGCGTTCTACGATCAGTATGAGGATGTTGAAATCACCCCTCCCACCAATCCAGCTGACTGGGATAAGAACATTCCGGAACCTCTTCTACCACCTCGGCGATTCAAGGAGTTTGCCGAAACCCCGGGCCCGAGTCGTGGCTATGCCGCGTGTATTAGTTATGCGGATTTTGAACTGGGTAGACTCTTGGAGGGCCTAAGGGCCTCACCGATTGCGGACAATACGATCGTCGTGATCTGGACGGATCACGGCTGGCACTTAGGAGAGAAGGAGCATTTCTCCAAGTTTACGCTCTGGGAAGAGTCCACGCGGGTCCCACTACTCATCTTGAAGCCCGGCGCGCAACAGCAAGAAGTCGATACCGCAGTAAGCTTGGTGGATGTCTACCCCACCCTGCTCGCTCTGGCGGATTTACCCGCGAACAAAAACAACGACGGCGAGAATCTACTCCCGATTATCGAGGCAAAGACGGATCTCAATCGAGCCATCGTCACCTCGAAGAACGAGAACTATCACGCCGTGCGCGATGGACGTTATCGCTATTTCAAAACCTACAACGCCGAGGCGTTGTTCGACCATGCTAACGATCCGCGCGAGCTTAACAATATCGCCAACCGTCCCGGCAGTGCCGCCATCATCGAGCGCCTATCGAAGGCTCTACCCACGGCGCCACTCCCAAGCATGCCCAAGCGAATCAAACCAAAATCCCCCTAGCGCAGTGACTCCAACCCCGTAAACCATGAGTGCTTCAATCCATCGCAGGACATTCCTAAAATCCTCCGCCGTTCTGCTCGGCAGTTGTGCCTTAGCCGCGTGCCAGAAAAAGGATTACACGGAGGATTTGGTTGCGCAGGCTCGGTTCAAAATATCGTTGGCGCAATGGTCGCTCCACCGCGCCCTGCGGGCGGGTGAGTTGGACAATATTGATTTCGCGCGCATTGCGCGGGAGAACTTCGGCCTGGATGCGGTGGAATGGTCAGGCCAATTTCTCTACGTCGATCATCCCCGGTTGGGAGCTCAACCCAAGAGCAAGGAATACTTCGCCGAGATCAAACGCGCGACCGATGATCTCGGGGTAGCCAACCTGCTCATCATGTGTGACAAAGTGGGGAACCTCGGAGATCCCGATGAGAAACGACGAAACAATGCGATCGAAGGGCACTATGCGTGGGTGGAATCCGCCAAGTCACTCGGTTGTCATTCGATTCGAGTCAACGCGGCCTCCGACGCATCACTCCCTGCGGCAGAGCAAAAGGCACTGTGCATTGATGGTCTGGGAAGGCTCTGCACGTTCGCTCAATCGCACGACCTCAACGTGATCGTCGAGAACCATGGCGGACTCTCATCCAACGGGGCCTGGCTGGCGGCCGTGATCTCCGGCGTCGGTCTCGATAACTGCGGCACCCTACCCGATTTTGGGAATTTTTATGTGGCTCGCAACAAGGTCGGCCCTGAGCGCTACGCCTTGGCCAAAAAACCCTACGAAAATGATCCCGTTTACCAAGAGGATGAGATTGGTTTGGAGTATGACCGTTACCAAGGGGTGGCCGATCTGATGCCCTTCGCCAAGGGACTGAGTGCCAAATCACATGATTTCGATGCGCAAGGAAACGAAATCAATACCGACTATCATCGCATGCTTAAAATCATATCCGACTCCGACTATTCGGGTTATATCGGCATCGAATATGAGGGAAAGACCATCCCCGAAATGGAGGGCATTCGTCTCACCCAATCATTGATCAACCGCACGCTCGAGTCATTGGGGAAATCGTCCTAGGATCGTTACGCACACCTTAAACTGTCTACCGCCATGAACCGACGCCAAGCCATCAAGAGCACTGCCCTGATCGGGGGAGGATTTTTGTTCCTTCCGCCCTTATTACGGGGGCAAACATCACGTCTACCCCACTCGTCAGACGCCATTCTTGGCGCCACCGAGAAGCGTCTACTACAGTCAGTGGTAGCAACCATGATTCCGGCGACGGATACTCCCGGCGCCAAGGAGCTGCAGGTGGATCAATTCGTTTTGCTCATGGTGAATGACTGTCACGACGCGAAGGATCAGGCCGCCTTCTACTCCGGCCTACGCGACATGGATGCATTCGTCGTCCAACACTTTGGGCAACCGTTTTTGTCGTGCGATGCCACCACTCGAGTTGAGGCCATCAAAAGCATGGGCGGGAGTCCCGACGCCAGTGCGGAAATAAGGGCATTCATCCAGATCACGAAGAGACGAACCATTCAGGGGTATCTTCAATCCAAATACGTGATGACAAACGTGCTTCCTCACGAAATGATCCCACAGCCCTACGACGGTTATTATCCGGCCAGCAAATTGGGAGGCAAAGCCTGATGGCCAACCTCAGTATTAACGGAATCAAACAAAACACCTACGATGCCATCGTCGTGGGCTCAGGTATCAGCGGAGGTTGGGCGGCCAAAGAACTCACGGAAAAAGGACTCAAGACTCTGGTCCTCGAGCGGGGCCGCGATGTGAAGCACAACGTGGATTATCCGACGGCCAACAAAATGCCTTACGAGTTCAAGCACCGGAACCAGATACCGCACGAGACCCGCCAAGCCAATCCGATCCTCAGTCGAGCGGGCGCCTGGAAAGAGGATACCGACCACTTCTTCGTGAAGGATGATGAGCATCCCTACATTCAGGAGAAACCCTTCGATTGGATTCGCGGATACCAAGTGGGCGGCCGGTCGCTGCTTTGGGCGCGGCAGACCCAGCGCTGGAGCCAATACGATTTCGAAGGCCCGGCCCGCGATGGGTTCGCGGTCGATTGGCCGATTCGTTACGAGGATATTGCTCCCTGGTATAGTCATGTGGAATCGTTCGCCGGGATATCTGGAAACCAAGACGGACTCGCCGAATTGCCCGATGGGGAGTTCCTGCCCCCCAATCCCTTCAACGCGGTGGAGGACCATTTTAAACGCGTTTTGGACGAGAAGTTCGAAGGACGGCATCTGATCGCCGCTCGCTTCGCCAATCTGACCAAATCAACGCCTACCCAGCTCGCGCAAGGACGCTATCAATGTATGAGCCGGCGACTTTGTAAGCGCGGCTGTCCTTTCGGCGCTTACTTCAGCAGCAACTCATCCACCCTGCCCTGGGCGGAGAAAACCGGAAACCTCACGCTACGCCCCCACTCGGTGGTGCACTCCGTCATCTACGACGATAAGCAGGGCAAAGCGACCGGCGTGCGGGTCATCGATAGCCTGACCAAGGAAGTCACCGAATATTACGCGAAGGTCATTTTCGTTAATGCCTCGGCCATTAACACCAATCTCATCCTGCTAAATTCCACCTCGAAGCGTTTCCCGAACGGCTTGGGGAATGACAACGGGTTATTGGGCAAGTTCGTCGCCTTCCATAACTACAATATCAAGGTCCGCGCGCAGTTCGACGGACTCAACGAGTTTGCCCCCTTCGGCGGTCGTCCCGGGTCCACTTACATTCCTCGGTTTAGGAATATGTTTAAGCAGGAAACCGATTTCCTACGGGGATACGCCACCGCCTTTTCGGCCAGTCGAAATTTGAGCAGCAACCAATCAGGCGCGGGCGAAGATCTAAAGGAAAGCCTGCTGAATCCGAAGCTGGGCGGTTGGTCTGCCGGGGCGCAAATGATGGGCGAAACGATTCCCAAGGAAAGCAATGCCGTGACGCTGGATTCCCAAAAAACGGATGCATGGGGTATGCCCCTCCTTCGAATCAATATCGATTTTGATGAAAATGATCGGAAGATGGAGGCCGACGCCACCGAGCAACTCTCCGAGATGTTTGCCGCAGCCGGATTTAGTAATATTAAAACCACCAACAAGCAGGATGCCCCCGGAATCGACATCCACGAAATGGGCGGAGTGCGGATGGGCCGTGAGGCCAAAACATCGCTCCTCAATGGCTGGAATCAGTTGCACGCCTGTAAGAATGTTTTGGTCACCGACGGAGCCTGCATGACCTCAACGTCCACCCAAAACCCTTCGTTGACCTATATGGCGATCACCGCCCGCGCCGCCCACCACGCCGTCGAGGAAATGCGCCAAGGAAATATTTAGGCAGGCGCCCAAAAATCCCGCGACCTATGAGTAAGGACAAAATACGCATCGCTCTCATCGGCACTGAATTCATGGGTCGAACGCATTCCAATGCGTGGCGACAAGTGATTCCCTTCTTCGAACCCGACCTGGAACCGGTCCTTAAAGTGGTGTGCGGACGCGACCCAGAGAAAACCAAAACCTTCGCCCGCAGATGGGGGTTCGAGGATTCCTCGACCGACTGGCGAACCGTGATTCAACGCGACGACGTGGATGTGGTCGATCTGGCTCTGCCCCAATCCATGCAACCCGAAGTGGCCATCGCGGCCGCCAAATGCGGCAAGCACGTGTTTTGCGAGAAACCCATGGCTCTGACCGGGACAGAGGCCCAGACCATGTTACAGGAGGCTGAAGCAGCTGATATCCGCCACTATGTTAACTACAACTATCGCCGTAGCCCGGCCGTTGCCTTGGCGAAACAAATCATCGACGAAGGCCGCATCGGAGAGATCCGACATTGGCGTGGGGCCTATCTGCAAGACTGGCTGGTAGACCCTGAGGCTCCGTTGGGATGGAAGCTGAAGAAAGAGTATGCCGGGTTCGGGCCGCACGGAGATTTAAACTCCCACAGTGTGGATCTGGCCCATTTCTTGGTGGGCAAAATCGAATCCGTATATTGCCAAAAAAATACCTTCATCCACCAACGACCCCTTGAATCCGGGAGTGCCGATATGGGCCCGGTCGATGTGGATGATGCTTCCCAAATGCTGGTGAAATTTGCCAACGGCGCGCTGGGATCGTTTGAGTCCTCCCGGTTCGCGACCGGTCAACGCAATGCGAATCAGTTTGAGATATTTGGCAGCAAGGGAGCACTGAGATGGAACCTTGAGGATCTCAATCGACTGGAATTCTACTCGAATGACGACCCCATCCACATCAGAGGTTATCGCTCCATTCTCGCTACCGAAGCGGAGCATCCCTACGTCGGGAAATGGTGGCCGCCGGGTCATACCATCGGCTATGAGCATACCTTTGTTCATGCGGTGGCAGACTTCTTGGCTGCGATCTCAACCGGACAACCCATCTCGCCCGATTTCTCCGATGGCCTCGGCGTGATTCAAGTTTTGGAAGCCGCCCATACCTCGGCTGAATCAGGCCAACGCATGAACGTAGTTTAAAAACCGCGACAGTTGATAACGGCTAAGAACCACCTGAGAGCATTGAAGAAGCACACACCCCATAATCTGTTCCATTTTCTGCTCGCAGGGAGTTTGATTCTATCCGCTTGCGCGCTACCGGGCGGTTCGTCCCCGCCCCAGAACATACTGGTGATCCTCGCCGACGATATGGGCTGGGCCGACCTGGGGCCCGCTTCCAACATAGACACGCCGCATCTCGATCAATTGGCCCAGGATGGGGTAAGCCTGTCTCGCTTCTATGCGTCCGCGCCGATCTGTTCACCCACCCGAGCGGCACTCCTAACCGGTCGGTATCCCCATAGCGTGGGAATGCCCCAGCTCGCCGCGCCCGAGGCGAAGGAAGGAAGCCCGAGACTCTCTTTGGATCATTCAGCGGTCACGATACCCGAAGTGCTCAAAGCGGGTGATTATCAATCCATCCTGATCGGAAAGTGGCATCTGGGATACGATCCCAGCTCTTGGCCCCGCACCCATGGATTCGATGAATTTTGGGGCACCCTGGCCGGCCAATCTAACTACTACGATGTAACCGGCAGTTATCACAACGAAACGCCCATCCCAATCACCGACTACTACACGGACGCGATCACCGACCAAGCCATTGATTACCTGAAGACGCAGGAAACCCACCAGCCGTTCTTCATGTTTCTGTCTTACACTGCACCCCACTCACCGATGGAAGCTCCCGCGGATCTTATCGAAAAATACCGCGCGAAATACGACCATGAGCTTTTTGCGATTTATGCGGCTATGGTCGAGCAACTGGACACGGGTATCGGCCGAATAATGAGCGTCGTTGATGACCTTGGCCTCGGCGAAAATACCCTGGTCATATTCATGTCCGATAATGGGCCTTCGGCCGAAAGCAAAGCCTACGGCCCCAGGGGGGCCAATATCTCTAATGGTCCCCTGCGCGAATGGAAGTTCTCCACCTACGAAGGCGGTATTCGCGTGCCCTTCATCGCCCGTTGGCCCGACCGTATTCCTGCCGGTCTCCAGCGTGATGGAATCGCCGTGACGATGGATGTGCTCCCCACGATTCTTGATGCCGTGAAAATGCCTGTTCCGGAAAACATGGAAATAGATGGGCACTCACTGATGCCCTTACTGACCGGGAGTGACTATTCCAGAACGGATGCCATTCACTGGGAGACGAAGCACAATCTGGCGGTGATGCGGGGCGATTGGAAGCTCGTGCATCAATTCTGGAAAGAGCCTGAACTCTATAACCTTAAATCTGATATATCCGAGGAGCGCGATCTTTCCGACCAGTATCCCGAAATGGTATCGGAGATGGCCGAGCTTCATTCCACTTGGAGAGCGGAGCACTACCCCGATCCCGTGGCCCGAAAGACAAAACGAGCAAAATATCAATTCCCCGAAGTGGCCGCCACCAATGCCACCACCAAGTGAATTTCAGGCCATGAAGATATTTAACCTCTCCCTGGCTGTTCTGGGGATGCTGGCCTCTGTCGCCACGGCTGCTGACAAAACGGTAAACGTCTTGCTCATCATGGCTGATGATATCGGGTTCGAGTGTTTCAGCAGCTACGGTAGCAAAGAGTATTCGACCCCTCGATTGGACGCTCTGGCTGCAGCGGGAATTCGGTTCGAAAACTGTCACTCCACACCGGTCTGCACGCCGAGTCGCGTCAATCTCCTGTCGGGGAAGTCCAACGTATTCAATTATGAGGACTTCGGCATCTACCCCGCCGGGGAACCCACCTTCGCCCATCAATTCCGCCAATCGGGTTACGCGACCGCCGTCGCGGGCAAGTGGCAATTGCTCACCGCCGAAGGTGGCACCCATCCTAATGAAGCGGGATTCGATACCTACTGCTTGTGGAACACTCCCCTCACCTCTCGCGAGCGTTACTGGAACCCTTCCCTTGAAAAAGACGGTGCCTTAATGGGTCTACCGGACGACAGCTACGGTCCAGATGCCTGCACGGATTTTCTGGCCGAGTTCATCACGTCTTGCGCCGAGACCGACACGCCCTTTCTCGCCTACTACCCGATGATTCTCGTGCATGACCCTTTTCTCCCCACCCCGAACAGCAAGGACCGAGGCGAGACCAGCGATAAGAAGAACTTCATCGATATGGTGAACACTATGGATGCGCTGGTGGGTCGCCTGGTCGATACACTCGAAGCCCAGGGAGTGCGCGACAACACGCTGATTATTTTTACCGCAGACAACGGGACCAACAAAAACCTCGTTTCCGAATTCAACGGCCAACGCATCAGCGGGGGCAAAGGATACACGCGCGACCACGGCACCCATGTGCCTCTGATCGCCAACTGGCCGGGGCGTATTCCGGCAAAGCAGGTCAACCGCGACCTGATCGCTTTTTCTGACTTCTTTCCTACCATCGTCGAGGCCGCGGGCCTGCCCCCTAAAGAATCAACCGACGCCGACGGCGTAAGCTTTTGGCCCCAATGCCTGAGTGAATGCGGAAACCCACGGGAGTGGATCTACGGCTACTACTTCCCGCATCCCTACGCCAAAAAGTTCAACGACTCAAACAATCACCCCGAGGTGCGGTATGCCCGGGATCGACGCTACAAGCTCTATGACAACGGCGATCTCTACGACACCCAGGTGGATGTCATGGAGACAGCCGTCATCGATCTTGAAGTGGCTGCTCCCACGGTGAAGCAAGCCCACCGGAACCTCCAAGCCGCGATCAACGCTTACCCCAGCAAAGGCACCCGAATCGACTACCTCAAGGTGCGCGGCGTCTACCCGCCGAAATAAAAACAGTCCCCCTTCCCATGTCATCCCCGCTCCCACCTCCCGCCGACAAACCGGGAGGCAAACTCCCCCTCACCGAGAAAGTAGCCTATGGACTAGGGGACACCGCATCGTGTCTTTATTATACGACCTTGGCCGAGTTCTTGATGTTTTTTTACACGGATGTTTTTGGCATCAGTGCCATTGCGGCCGGCTTGATGCTCCTGATCACGCGCTTCTGGGATACGGCCAATGACCCCATCATGGGTATGATTGCGGATCGCACCAAATCCCGCCATGGTAAGTTCCGCCCCTGGATTCTCTGGATGATCCCGGTTTTCATGATTACCGGAATTTTGGTATTTATGACGCCGGACCTGAGCATGACCGGGAAACTGATTTGGGCTTATGTCACCTATTCCTTGGTCGGCATGGCCTATACCGCGATCAATGTCCCCTACTCGGCCTTGATGGGCGTCATGACATCGAACTCAGAGGAACGAACGGTTCTCGCCTCATTTCGATTTCTCGGCGCGAATTCCGGCAGTTTGATTGTGCGAGGAACGCTGCTGTGGTTGGTGGCCACCCTGGGGCAAGGAAATGACCAACAAGGCTACTTTCTGACGATGTGCGTGTATGCGGTTGCCGCCGGCGGACTGTTTTTCATTACGTTCAAATTCACCCGCGAGCGTGTCATTCCCCCGCCGCGCCAGAACAAGGTCTGGGAAGATCTGAAGGATCTCCTTAAAAATGGACCCTGGTTGGTATTCTGCGTGGTGGGCGTGCTCACGCTCGTCCATATCTCGGTGCGGGGCGGCGCGATATTGTATTACTTCAAGTATTACATCGGAGACCTGAGTCTCGCCACCAGCTTTCTGGTCTCCGGAACCGTTCTGGCCATCGCGGGCGTATCGTGCACGAAGTTCATTGTCGCGCAGTTTCGCGACAAACGGCGGGCCTACATCAGTCTGACTCTGATCAATGCGATCCTGCTACTGGGCTTCTACTTCATCGGTCCGACAGATATCGTGCTCTTGTTCAGTCTCCATCTGGTCGGCTCCTTTCTCGCTGCGCCACTCATGCCTCTGACTTGGGCGATGTTCGCCGATACCGCCGACTACGCGGAATACAAAATGGGCCGACGTGCCACGGGCCTGATCTTCTCTGCCGGGACGACCTCGCAGAAACTCGGTTGGACGCTCGGCGGATCTTCCGCGGGATTCCTCCTCGGGTTTTACGGTTTCGAAGCAAACATGGAGCAGGCTCCCGATACCCTGAATGGCATCGTTATGCTCATGAGTGTCATCCCCGCCTCCATCGCATTTCTGACCGCCTTCGTCACCCTATTTTACAAGATCGATTACAAGCTTGAGCAAGAACTGGAAGCAACCATGGCACAAAATGCCGCGGAAAGATCAGCCCAGAGTCCAGCGTGATCCACTCCCTCAGATTCCCCCTCCAGAAATACCCCCGGAGCATTTGATCAAACCAACGTAACTCGAAGTATTCGGATCTTCATCTCTTGCGTTCGCCCCCTTTTCAGACCCCCTCAATTTTGGGCACCTAAACCCCAAACATTAAGCATCGATCCTTTTGATCTCTCTATTTATTTCAGCAAGGATCAAAAGAGAAGCTCACCTAAGTAAAAGCGGCGAAAAGGGGTCAGCGACAAAGTGGCCGAGTCGCACAGACAACATAGTGGAGCGAGGCGTTGTTGGAGGCATAGGTCTGAGCCTCCACCTGCTCGGCGAATAGCTCTGTTCGGCGCTCAAAGGCCTGGTAGCAATCTGCGAATGTGTTGGGGTCGCCGCCGCCGGCCTCGAATAGGGCCTTGGCATCCTCCTTGTCCCAGAGCCAAAACTTATTCTCGGCATGGTTGGCCGACTGTTGGAGCTCGTCTCGATCTGCCGCGCTGTAGGGAGGCTGGATGCAGTGGACGCGTTCGTTTTGAAACACCCGCATGTCTTCAAGGGCGAGGTCTGATAGCAGCGTTGGCAGCAGATCTCCGATGCAGTCATCACCACGACCAAGTGCTGCTCGTCCGCGTGAACAGGTGACGAAGAGGGAGAAGACACCCGCAAGCTGCTCTGCGCTTAATGCCCGGTTTACGCTGTCAGCAATCATCTGTTGCGCAACGTTGTTGGGCTCTAAAAGCAGTAAACGGCCGCCTGGCCGCAATATTCGAATCATCTCCTGAAGCACCTGCTTAGGATCTGCGACGTGCATCAAAAGAGTTTGGCAGGTGACCATATCGAATTGCTCATCCGCGAAGGGCAAAGTCTCCGCAGCCCCCTGCTGATAGCTGCAGCGGCTACCGAGGCCGAGGCTGTCAGCACGTTCCTGAGCGCGCTGCACCCATTCTGATTCTCGATCTACTCCTTGGAGGGTGGCGCTGCCTGAGAGAAGTCGGAGGAGGAGTTGCCCCCAGTGGCCCTGTCCACTGCCAATGTCAGCGATGCTCTGGCACTCGCCAAGCGCGAGCCTTTCGACTAAAAGTTGTAAGAAGTCTGCTGACCACCACTGGTCGCGAAGGTCAGTGAGCACTGGAGCAGAATGGGGCGACTTACTCATTACTGATAGGAAATTAGATTTTGGCGCGATAGTCCGGCCAGCTCAGAATGTTTGAGGCCGAAAACGGGGGCAAACGCTTAAAGTAAACCCGGTCAGTCAGAAAACGTGAGGTCTTGCTTTTTAACTGATCTGAAAACGGTGCGCTCCAAACGGGCTCGATACTTACCACAAACATTAAGTATTGACCCGTTTTGACTGCCCCCGACAGCTCCTGATCTCCCAACAGTTTGTCTCATGTCGAACCCTGACGTCTTTTGATCGCTCTGGAGGATGCCAAGAAGACCCTCCGGTAGATGAGCGAACCGGATAAAGATGATAAGGTAGCAGGCTCCGGGAACGGCTCGTGAGGAGTGCAAATCAAGTGCTCGATCGGGATCTTTATCTTTTGCGTTCGATCCTTTTCGGCTCCCAAATGATTCAGTATATTGAGATGAACCAAGAAAAAATCATGAAGTGGATATATCCAATCGCGGTGGTTCTATTGTTTGCCGTAAAGCTTGAAGGAGCGACGGCGAAGCGTCCCAATATTCTGTTTCTGTTTGCGGACGATTGGGGACGGCACGCGAGCATCTATGCCGAGTTGGAGGGTGCGGGGACGATCAACGATGTCGTCAACACCCCGAACTTTGATGCGTTGTCCAGGGAAGGGGTGCTCTTCACCAATGCCTACGTGAGCTCGCCGTCGTGCACGCCCTGCCGCAGCTCACTGCTTTCTGGTCAACATTTCTGGCGGACAGGCTGGGGCGCGATTCTTCAGGGCGCGGTGTGGGACGCGAAGATTCCCACCTACCCGCTGTTGCTCGAAGAGGACGGCTACCACATCGGGTTTAGCCACAAAGTGTGGTCACCGGGTAGCGTGCGGAACGCACCTTATGGTGGAGCGCGCAACGAATACAAAAAAGGTGGCAGCAACGTAAATTCGTTTTCGCAGTTTGTGACGGGGCAGATGGCCAAGGGCATTGCGGTCGCAGAGGCGAAGGAAGCGTTGATGGAGCAGACGCGCGTGAATTTCCGGCAATTTCTGGCCGCTCGCTCGCAAGACGATCCGTTCTGCTACTGGTTCGGCCCCACCAACACGCACCGCAAGTGGATCAAGGGTTCGGGCCAGGCGATTTGGGGGACGGATCCGAAGAGTCTCGAAGGCAAGATGCCACCATTCCTGCCGGACGTCCCGGCGGTGCGCGAAGATCTGAACGACTATCTGGGCGAGGCGATGGGCTTCGACATGGCTATTGGCGTTCTCGTAGAGGAGCTGAAGCGCATCGGTGAATATGAAAATACGGTGATTGCCATTTCGGGTGATCATGGCGCGCCGGGTTTTCCGCACGGTAAGTGCAATCTCTATGACTTTGGATCCCAAGTGGCACTCGTCTTGGCGGGACCGGGGATCAAGGGCGGTCGGGTCGTGGATGATTTTGTGACGCTACCGGATCTCGCCCCGACCTTTCTGGAGGCGGGCCATGTCGCACCGCCGGAGGAGATGACCGCAAAGTCGCTCTGGCCGGTGCTGGAGTCGAAGTCCGAGGGCTGGGTCGATCCGTCCCGCACGGAGGTCTACATCGGTCGCGAACGCCACGTTTATAGTGCCCGAGCCGGTGACCTTCCCTATCCGCAGAGGGCGATCCGCACTAAGGATTTTCTGTTGATCATCAACTTTAAGCCGGATCGTTATCCGCTCGGGGATCCCTATAAACTGGATACCCCGGAAGAGCCGACCGTGGCGCAAATGGAGCAGAACACATTTAACACGCTGCCCGACGAAGACGCTGGGCCGACCAAAGCGTGGATTGTCGCCAATAGGAAAGATCCTCAATGGAAATCCTATTTCGACGACGCCTATGGCAAGCGTCTGAGACTGGAATTATTCGACCTGAAAAAAGACCCCCACCAGATGAATAACGTCGCGGCCAATCCCGCCTACCGGCAGGTGCTTGAGGCACTCCGCAACACGTTGATGACCGAGCTGCGCGAAACAGGCGATCCTCGCCTCATCGAAAACGGTAGGTTTTTTGAAGAAGTCGAAAAGTTCGGATCGAAAAAGGTTATCGAGGCCCAGCTCGAAGCGACGAGGCAGGATAAGAGAAGAATCCAAAAGTGATTTGAATGCAGCGGGTCGGGAGCAGCCAAAAGACGTCACGTCTTGACTCTTGACCGACAACGATCCGACGGGGATCCGCACTGCCCATTCCCATCACCGCTTATCGCACATCCCTCGCCTTCGTCACCCTATTTTACAAGATCGATTACAAGCTTGAGCAAGAACTGGAAGCAACCATGGCGCAAAATGCCGCGGAAAGATCTGCCCAGAATCCGGCGTGATCCACCCCCTCAGATCCCCCCTCAATAAATATCCCCGGAGCACTTGATCAAACCAACGTGAACCGGGTCGTTCAGATCGTTATCTTTTGCGTTCGCCCCAGTTTCAGCCCCATCCGAAAGAAGAGAAGAAATGGGGTCTTCCGCATCTGCCCCACGGCGTTTCATCGCTTTGCCCGTGGGTCGGGCTCTACGCCCGTCACTCCGCCTCGCCCGAAACAGACAGCCATGAGCCAGGACCCGACGGCTAATTATAGGGTCAGGTCGTTACTTATAACATTTTTGGTCGGTATGAAGGCGACCGTCAGGTTGGGGGCTTCCTATGACTAACTTAGTGTTTTCAATGTAACATGTAACGACATGACCCCGTCGGATTGCCCGCACTCGTCCTAAGAAGTTCTTTTTCGTCGCGCCAGACAACCCAGCTGAAATTCTCATTTCGACAAAGCCAACAAACACAACTCTCTTCACTCCATGTCTCTTCCACGAATGGCGCTTACCGCGGCCACCTTATTATTTCATTTCACTTCGGGGGGTTCGCTTCAGGCAGAAGAGAGTAAAACCGACGCCGCGAAACCCAATGTCCTCGTTATTCTAGCTGACGATCTTGGCTACTCAGACCTCGGATGTTACGGCGGCGAAATAGAAACGCCCCAGCTTGACCGGTTGGCTGAAAACGGACTTCGGTTCACTCAATTCTACAACACCGCAAAATGCCATTCCTCGCGGATTAGCCTCCTCACCGGGCGATATCCTTACCAAGCCGGTATCGCCGAAGATGGCAACAAGTCCATCGATCGATCGACCACCATCGCGGAAAACCTTTCCGCACAAGGCTACTACACCGCGATGGTAGGTAAATGGCACCTCAACAACGAACCGTAGGACTACGGCTTCGCACGCTATTTCGGACACCTCAGCGGCGCTACCAACTATTTCTCCGGCGACAACACTTGGCGCCTGGACCGCGAAGCTTGGTCAATCCCAACGACCGGATTTTATGCCACCACTGACAAGGCAGACTACGCGCTCACCTTCCTCGACGAAGCCCGGCAAGGCGACGGCGACCAGCCGTGGTTTCTCTATATGGCTTTCAACGCTCCTCACGCCCCTCTGCAGCCGCTTAGAGAGGACTACGAGAAGTATGAAGAGCTCTACGAAAAAGGCTGGGACGAGATCCATGCAGCTCGAATCGCCCGACAAAAAAGCATGGCATTATTCGACCACAACGTGGACGTGCCATCACGCCCCGAGCATATTCCCGCCTGGAAAGACCTCTCCGCTGCACAGCGAAACTTCGAGGTTCGCCGCGGCGCCGCCTACGCCGCACTCGTCGATCGGCTCGATCAAGAAATCGGAAGAATCGTAGAGGACATCGAACAAGCCGGCGAACTCGACAACACGATTATTCTCTTTCTTTCCGACAACGGCGCCTGTCCCTACGAACGTCCTAGCAAAGGTCGCGAACTCTTTCCCTACGACCGCGCCTCGAATTGGAACGACAGCACGGGGTGGGCTTGGGCGCGCAACGCTCCCTTTCGAATGTATAAACAGAACCAATACGAAGGTGGTTCCTCCACCCCAGCCGTTGTCCACTGGCCCGCAGGTCTAAAAACGAAAGCCGGCTCAACTGTATCCACTCCCGTTCACATTATCGATATCCTCCCCACCATCGCCGAGGTCACCCAAACAGATATTCCCAGCGCATGGCCTAAGCGCGATCTGACCAACGTCTCCGGAGAGTCATTCGCTTCGCTGCTCGCGGGAGGACCATTCTCTCGAGAGAACCCGATTTTCCTCCATTTTCAAACCGACCGCGGTCTCCGCGACGGCGACTGGAAAATAGTAAATTTACAAGGTGGCCCGTGGGAACTCTACAACATCAAACAAGACCGAGCGGAACAAACGAATCTAGCCGACAAATATCCCGAACGCGTCAAATCCATGGAAAAGCAGTGGACATCGATGGGCACGGACACCGCGCACCTCATGTCCCGCTTGGTAAAGCCACTCCCAAAAGGAAACAATGATGCAGCTCCAATTCACTGGGAATGGTCCGACTATCAATCGGATCCCTCCACCACTATCAGCGAAGCCTCGGCCAAACGCGAAAACCCAAAACGAAAATGAGCAGCAAGTCATTAGGGGAAACGGAGGGTCGGGAACGGCGGCTTCCAAAAAGACGTCAGGTCTTTACCCTTTACTAGCTATGATAAAACGAGGTCAGCAGACTGACATCTTCCTCTCGCCTCTGAGGCTAGGTTATTTGTCAAAAGTCGAGACCTGACGTCTTTTGCACGCTCCTATCAGAATGACTCGATCGGAATTCGAATCCGCCTCCCGGCAAACAATGTCAGCGCTGAATCGGCCTACACCTTGTTCAATCCCTTCTAACACAAAATTGAGATTAAGCGTCTCCCCAAGGAACGCCAAATTCTCTTCCTCAGCCAACCACGGAGTGAAATCACCTGCCTCATTCTGCCACTCTTTACGCAACTCCACCGGTTCTAGTCTTCCAAGTTTGGGCATCTTAATCTTTTTCTTTTAATTCTTCGAATTTAGCGATTCTTCGACGACGCGGAATTATTCTAGGATGTTTCTAGGGAGGTTACGATTTTGCGTAGCCGATGGCGAGCTGCGTTATCGCTTCGGTGGGATTCTGGGAATTCATGAATCGTTGGGCTGTCCCCTTCGGGCCCTCAAATTTGTCGAAAGTAATAGCATGTCCACTTTTGCTCCCCCAGCTCTGATATCAAACAGTAAGGAATGACCCTTTTTCAGCCCCTCAATTGCTACTAACCGTCGAGCCCGGCCTACGAAAGCAGCTTGGCCACGATCTCTCCGATTTGCTTCGCGAGTAGCGGTGGGACTGCGTTACCCACCTGCCCATACTGCTTGGTGGGTGGCCCATCAAAGAAGTAATTATCCGGGAATGTCTGTGCTCTGGCAGCTTCTCTGACACTCCAACTTCGGCACTGTAGTGGATCATGATGAATGTAGGCATGTCCGTCCCGCTGCAGATGAGACCGAGTTGATCGATGCGAAAACGGATCGCTTCGATGGGATCAGGCGGGGGCACGGGCTGATGCTTCGCTTCGTAGTTCTCGATCAGCAGCGCCCAGAGCTCTAGGGCCTGCTCTTCCGCGCTGCCGGGCGCGGAATCCATCAGGGCTTCGACACGATCAAGCGCAGCGCGATGGTCGGCGGTGGCCTGAAAAGGGGTCATGTCGTCACTTGTCTACACCAATGCATGTAAGAATCGGGCGCTAAAAAGCGGTCGGGCGCCTAAACGGGGTCAAACGCTCAATATCTACATCCCCTGCAATTCACTCATATGGCGACAGGGTTACGACGCCCCACCGGCAATGTTGTGAGTAAGCGTTTGACCCCTTTTGCCTCCTCCAAATAGAAAGTTTAACCGATGGCTGTCACACCAAGCAAAGATTACAAACGCAAGGAGCGCGAGCACAGGAAGCTAGAGAAGCGCATGGCTCGCGATGCAGCGAAAGCTGAGAAGGTCGAGGCTCTGCGAGTCGCCGAGGAGGAAGCCGAGAAGGCAGCTGCTGAGAAGCTCGTGGAGGATGCCAAGAAGAAGGAAGAGGAGGAGTTCGAGGCAGAGCTCGAGGCTGAACGCGTTTCCAAAGCGGGTGCGTGATCACTGAGGCCCGAAAAAAAGGGTCGATGCCTAATCTTTGCGAACAATCCGACGGCCACTTAAACGGTCGCGAACGCCGGTATCTCCGTTTCGAGCCCAAGTTGAGCCACCCATTGCGTATATTGCTCCAAGTCAAACGGCCGGGGGCCCGCCAAATAGTGGTTGCGACCGCTTGATCCAGCGCCCTGCCAGGTCAGCTGATAGAGATCAGCCCCGGAGGAAACCGGCACGTCGCCGACTTCGGCGCGACCATTTGCCGGCACCGTCAGCGTGTGTTGCAATAGTGGGGCGGACTGTTCGATTGAGCTCACGACTACCTCGATGATGACATCGTTCAGCGTATCATTAACCGCAATGATTGGGTGTCTGCCGTTCTCCGGCTCAGCTACCATGACACAGACGTCTTGCTGGACTCGCTTGATAAACGCGTAGGCCAATTTCGGACGGTTGTAGTAGTCGACCACCGCATCGGAAATCAGGGGCCAGCCATCACGGATATTCCACCATAGGATTCCGGTGCGGCGCCATTTACCCATCCGAAATCGCTCGATAAAATACTTCATCGCCTCGGCTTGGCTGATCTGGGAAGCTCGGATAAACGATTCCAGTTGATCGGGAATCGCGTCGAACAGAATCGCAACCTGGTTCGCCATGAGTCGGATGCGACCATCATGGAGCGATTCGTCCGGAAAACTGGCAATCGCCTTCGCCCGCCACTGGGAATCAATTTTCCCATCTTGCTCAAACGGCCACAGATGGTCCGGTTCAATCATCTGTTGGAGCGACTCCAGACACGGAGCCCCGTGGTATCCAATTTCACTGACGAAATGAGCTGGCGAATTGGTGTAGAACAGTCCTTTGAAATCATCGCGCGGTCCCCAGAGGTGATCTTCGGGTATTTCCGAGGTCTTCTTCCCGCGTTCGAAGACCTTTTGGCTCACGTAGGGCGAACTCGGCAAGTAAGAGCGCAGCGGGTCCAAGCGCCTCAGCACTTCCGGTAGAATTTCACGGCTTATGCGATCGTCGTTGGGATTGAGTTTGCTGTGCAGCGGGAACCAGTCGTGAGCCACATCATTCTCATTGTTTCCGCTCCAAAGCGCCATACAGGCGTGATGGCGCAAGCGCTTCACAATGATCTCCGCTTCTTCGCGCGTCTGCTCCAGAAAATCAGTCGTCTGGGGGTAGAGGGCGCAGCCGAACATAAAATCGTGCCACACCATAATGCCCAGTTCGTCGCAGCGGTCATAAAACGTGTCCGTTTCGTAAACACCCCCACCCCAGATTCTGAGCATGTTGCAGTTCAAGTCCGCAGTCATCGCCATCAGCGCCTCCAGATGGCGTTCATCGCGGCCGTGCAACGCATCCAACGGCACATGGTTGGTTCCTTTGATGAAGACCTTCTCGCCATTTACGACAAAGACGAACTCGCCGGGTTCTGCCTCGGTCGTAATTTCACTTTTGACCAATTCCAGCGTGCGCAACCCGACCTTCTGCAGATGCTCTGCCGCAATATTTCCTTCCGGATCGAGCAGCTCAAGCCGCAGCGTGTATAAGGTGGGCTCACCCAGTCCCTTCGGCCACCAGAACTCGATGTCCTCCAGACTCAGCATGAGGTGACCGCTGCACGCAAACAGCGGGTCTTTTTTGAGATCCCGACGAATCCCCTGACTGTCATCGAGAGATATCGCGAGCTGCCAACCCTTGAGGCTGACATGGGGCACGACAAAATCCCAGAAAACCGCGACCTCCGCGCTGCGTTGCTCCCGGTCAATCGACAGGGTCTGCGGGAACACCTGCCGCCAATGAACCGCTGGCACCGTTTGCAGATAAACGGGTCGCCACAATCCGGCGGATACCATGCGCGGCAAAATATCCCAGCCATACATATGCGCGGCCTTCCGAATCGCCGCTCGTTCGGTGAAACCGTTGACGAATTCACAAGGTTCCGGCTCCCGCTCGCGCCCGGCCACCACCACCGGATCAATTCTCACGATCAATTCATTGGCTTCGCCTCGCCGAATCGTGTTTCCAATTTCGAACGAATGAGGAATCAGCATGTTGCGGGTTTCACCCAACGACTGTCCGTTGAGGAAGACTTCGGCGAGGGTATCGATTCCTTCAAAAACAAGGCGCAACTGTTCCGATTGATCAATCAGAGGCGCTTCGAAGGACTTGCGGAAAAACCAACGGTGCCCCTCGTAGTCCAAGGTCTGATAAGCGGCCTCCCCCATCTCGAGCGGCTTCAGCAAACCTGCTTCGACGAGGTCGTCCTCCACGTTGCCCGGCACGCGTGCAGCAATACGGATTTCGGTCTGGTGCTCAAACGCAGCGAACTGCGGTGACACTTCCTGATGGGGACCACCCACCAGCTCCCATGCTCCATCGAGTGAAATGCGATTCTGGCGCGTATCTGATGCCGAGGTCATATCCTTCCCAGTCTGTGGACGTTTTCGACCCACGACAAACCCGTTCTATTGCGACGTGAGCCGGCTCCCTCAAGTTCCCCAATTCCACGGGCGGATCATCGCCCAGGGCGGACTGTATTCCAATTTATGAGAGATGAGGGTCAATTTTCCGACTCGCCACCCCGAGTATACCGACCAAAAAATCTGATGTATTCGTAACCAAACGGGAGTTTTAGGAGTCTCTTACTTTGAAACCTTTGATTATCGTCATGCCAAAATCCAATTTCATCCGTGTAATCATGCTCGTCGCAGTGGGTGCCTTCACTCCATCAATCGGGCTCAGTATCAATTTTTTCGGTAACTCCGCCCGGGTGTCCGTGGCTTCCGAGGCATCTGTGGAATATCAAAAAATCCAGGACGCGCGTGCCCCCGGTGACATCGAGACCATCCACTTCATGGAGGGCCAATACTTCGGTGGAATCAGTAAGGACAAGAGCCTGGAGCGGGTGACATTTCAGGAGATCGTTGAGGGGCTTGCTCCGAATCTGGCGAAGCAAAACTATTTGCCCGGCGATGATATCAGAACGGGAGATTTATTGCTCATCGTCCATTACGGCGTTGCGGCCGTGGACACACCCTGGGATGAGCTCATGGGTATCACTTCCCAAGAGGAAGAGGAGATGCTCTACGGCAGCACCACGAGTAGCGCGAGTTATGAAACCGGAGGCGTTGAACTGGGCCTCGATGTCAGCTACGGCTCCCAACCCTCAAATCAAAACCCAGGCGCAGGATCCAATGCCAAGCTGCTGGGTTATGACCGCCAACTTAATAAAAGAGATCTCAATCATAACGATGAATTCGATCTCCGGACTGATCTGGAAGAAGACCGTTACTTCATTATCGTGATGGCCTACGATTGCCAAAAACTCCTCAAAGAAAAGGAACTCGCCCTGCAATGGACTACGCGTTTCAGCGTGCGATCGCCCGGCACAAATTTCGAAGAGGCTCATTTTGCTCTCGGTCGCGCCGCGGCTCCATTTTTTGGGAAAAATCTCGACGGGCTGGAACGGGCTAAAGTGCCATTCGGCAAAGATGTCGATGTCTCCATCGGTGAACTCGAAATCTTAGAAGAGGACGTTTCGACGAAAACGGACTGACATGGCCCGTTTTAAAATCGGTTCAACCCCGGTAAACTCATCGTCCACGTTTAATCGAGCGGGGTCCCCACCGAGCCACGTTCCTCGGCTACCTTCGGTCGGACGGGCAATCCGAAATCCGAGGGGGCCTTCTGCGCAGTCACAGTGTCATTTTGATTGAGGACTGAGTTCCCCTGAGCAACCCGATGCCAGATCTCATGATTGGCTTCGATCATAGGTCAATTCACCCCGAACCCACGTTTGGGCCGGTCGCAGATCGTCGTCCCATAAAACCAAATCAGCCCAATCACCCACGTGCAGGCGGCCAACACCTTCGAGCCCCACCACATCGGCAGGATTACTGGTGCCCATGGCCCACACCTGCTCCGGTGGCAGATCTAACCAGGACAGCAAATTACGCATCCCCTGATTCATGGTCAGGCTGCTTCCGGCCAGATGGTTTCCCTCGACCGTGCGCGGGGCATCTCCTTCAGCCAACTGCACCTGGAAGCCCCAGGGCGTATCGTAGCGCCCGGGTGGCAATCCCGCGCCCACAATGGAATCCGTGATCAAGGTGACGCCTCGGTAGCCTTTGGCTGCCACTGCTGCCTTAATCGCCGCGGGGTGCACATGAATGCCGTCGGCAATGAAGTCCACCGACACAGTCCGGTCTGCCAAAATCGCCTCTACCGCCCCGACCGGGCGCACCCCAATATCCGTCTCGGGGGGCGAATAAAACACATCATAGAAATGAGTAGCATGCGTGGCCCCGGCGGCTATCGCCGACTCGGTTTGCTCAACCGATGCTCGAGTATGGGTTAGAAAAACCGTCACCCCGTTGGCCCGGAGCATTTCAACCACGGGAATGATCTGCGGGTTCTCCGGACTCAGCGACATCGCCCGCAAACGTCCTCCGCAAGCGGCCAGGATATCTTTCAACATTTCCAGATCACCCTCGAGGGTCGCCGCCGCCGTCCCCTTGATCGCCATAAACGGGCCTTCCAAATGTAACCCCGGCATATTCACGCCCTGAACATCATCCAAGGCGGCGCAAATTTCGGCGATCTTATCAAGCCACCCCGGTTCCACCTGAGGAACAATCGTGGGTAACACGGTGGTGACCCCAAACTGGGCCAGCGCCTTCCCGCCCAACAAAAGATCCTCCCGCCCCTCGGCGTAAAAATGGTTCAGAATGCCATGGGTATGCAGGTCGATCAACCCCGGCGTCAGTAAGCGACCTCGCCCATCAAGTTCCTTCACCCTCCCAGGGTTTGTCACCGGGATCGAACCGATCTCCGCAATGCGCTCATTCTCTATCAGAATGTCCCCTGAAGATATCCCCTTCCCCGGTTCAACGATTCGCACATTTCGTATAACGAGCATTGAGCACCCCCTACTTTCTGATTGATCGCTCGTTTGCTTCGCCATCCGAAATTAAAGTCCAATAGACTGATTCACTACGCGAATGAAGCACTTCTATTCCAAATGCAGGGTGTGTCTGAAAGGGGTAAACCCGGTTAGGTAGACACTCTCTCCTTTTTGCTTGGGTAACATCCCTCTGATTTCCGCCCACTTGTGCTCCGCTATCCCGGGGCCAAACGTGATGACATCATCACCTTGAGTATACTGGCCCATTCCGTTCTCCAGAAAGTGCGAGCCGGCCAGATTTTTGTCAGCCACCACGCCACTCAATTGACCTCCCGAGCGGAAACTCATTTCCATGGAAACCGGAACATGAGGTGTGCCCTCGATTCGGATATCAATACTGACCTTACCTTTCGACTCGGTGACTTCGACCCGATAGTCGAGTGTCTGCAGCTCGCTCATCGCTCGCTTTTCCCGGGGCATCTTCTCCATGTCGCCATCCGGCGTTCGCTCGTCTTCCGGGAAGGGTTGATAGTAGCCGTGCGTGTGGGACTTGGTCAGAACTACCGTCCGTCCCGACCATTCCGCGCCCTCGGAGATAAACATGCCTCGGCTGCCAAAAAATGCCGCCGCCAATCGGATGGACTGCAAAACCGAGGCCCCCTTCATGAAGGACATGAAGGTCGGGTTCTCTTCAATGACCGAAAGATCAGCGTCGCCGCTACGGATTCTGAAAACGCCCGAATGAGCGAATCGCTTGGCATAGTTGTCGGGGACCTTTGACGCGACCGGCAGTTCTTCGAGCAACTCCGGACTCTCCAATAGTTCGGGAACATACCGGACAATTCTTTCTGGCATCAGGTTTTCGATTAATCGACAAACGGCCGCATACACCGGATTACCATCCTTCAGCGCGAAGTAACGGTAAGCGTAATAGTAATTAGCGATATACCCGATTCGGGCGCTGTCTTGCCGACCCGAAGCGTCCGTGAGGACCTCCCCTCCCGGCTGGATATAATACAAGGTCATATCCAAGTTTCTCCGCACGATATCCATCAGTTCGTCACGTTTCAACAAACGCCCGATGGTCAGGAACATGGTATCACAGATGGGAGAATAGATACTCACACTCTGCTCTGTGAATTGTCCATCCGGGTCGATATCAATCCCTTCGCCCAGCCAGTCATCAATACGATCAACGTAGGCTTGCGACGGAAACAACGCATTGACCCGGGCCAGCGCGGAACAGACGACCCAACGATGATTCGGGGTATGAATTCCGCCCACCGCCAGTGCCTTCCCCGCGTTCCTCAAAAACTGCTCCATCTTTCCAGTCACGCCTAACAACCCTGGCCGAGCTAAACGCGTTAGATTCACGAATATCGGACTGATATAATTCACCAAAAAAGCAGCATCCGGCGTCGAATGAAAATTCGTGGTGTGTAAATCGGTGGTTCCATCTTCATGTTGGACCTTCAACACGCAGGCCATCGCCTGATCCATGGGTCCCTCCAAACGACTCGAAAGATAATACCGCGACGACGGCGACGAATAGGAGATCGCGAGCCGGCCCGCGAACCCAAGCGTGCTGTTGATATTTAGCACCTCAAACCGATCCGCCACACCCCCATCCCAACGTTCACCTGGCAAACTGACTTGTTGAGAAATCAACCCTTCAATCAGCTCGTCATTAATCTCCGTGAGCATTTTCAAAAGCTCATCACTTCCGAGACCTCCCCCTGCCGCTTGGGAAAACACTTCACTCGGAAACAGGCTAACCGCGGTTGCTGCCAATCCTGATTGTTTGAGAAACAGTCTTCGAGGGGTATCCATATTCCTGACGCTATGGATAATCTAATCTCTGGCAATGCATACGCTGAGGGTAAATCCGGAGGAGTGCGTTTAACCAAAGGACCACTTCGATTTAGGTCCCGAGACTGAAGCCCACCGTATTTTGGGCTCAATTCGGAGCACACCCGAGGGAGACAATGAACAGGACGAGTGATTCCACCTAATCATCGCCTAAGATACCAAGGTAGGACGGGCCGGTATTGTCCGCCGTTGCATGCGGCTTCACGGCGGCTGCGTGGGCGGAGTATTCAAAGGCACCTACGTCTCGGGAGTCGTTGGGGCTGTTTCTGCGGTTCTTCATCAGGTCCAGTTCGATTCTGCTATCGTCCAGGTCCTGAAAATACGGAATCTCCAGCATGTCGATAAATTCGCTCCCCACCGCCGCATCGATGGCAGGACTGGTCTCGCCAATTTGGTGATGGCCATACCCATTCAACACCAGTTTCGGATCGACTCCATCAAGCCCACGCGAAGGCACCTGCGCCAAGCCCAACACGTCGTTTGATCCCGATTCGATATTATAGATATTTCCGATCCATTTCTCATTGCCCGTTTCTCCAGCGAAGATTTCCCCACTGCTCAGTCCCGACACGACGATCGTGTCGAAATAGATTTTTCGAGTATCATCGGCTGTCTTGTTCTTAAACCGGATTCTGCAATCGGAACCGAAAGTGAAACCGTCATCCGACCCAAAGCTCACCCGTCCGAGGAAGGTAAGCCCATTCCCATAGTCATCGCCGTAGGCAAAACGCTTCACGGTCTGCCAGTCCGAACCATCGTAGAATTGAAGATCGAAGGAGTCGCCTGAACGTTGATCCACGGAAAGGGCATCGAATGTCACCTGAAGTTTTGCATACGCGGAAAGATCGTATGCCGCCGCGCTGTCCTGCTCCAGAATCGATGCATCGGTATCGTCTCTCAGGCGAACGGAGAAGACCCCCTCTGCCGCGAACTCGTGATGGTTTTCCAGCATGCAGTCATCATCGGCGAGCGACGTATCCTTAAACGACCCCCAATCTCCGACCGTTCCATCCCTCTTTTGGGGAAACTCAAAACCGTCACGGGTGATTTCCCGCCAAACCTCATTGCCCTGGTGGAATAGGTTATTGGCGATCACGATATTCTCCGGACTGGGTTCTCCCTCCTGCAAGCCCATCGACCAAGGCGACTGCGCATTGACGAACGTGTTGTTGGCAATCGTGACGTCACGAAGGGTCCAGTCTTCTCCCGGCGCTCCGGCGAACCCCCCCCGGTCGAACTCGAGCTTAATAGGCTGCATAACACCGTCGAAATAGTTATTAAAAATCACTGACCTCGAACCGTTCTTCACTCTCACGCCCCTCCCCCCGCCGATGAAGAAATTTCCGTAGACGACACACTCCCAACCGTTCCTCAGAGTGAGACCAGCATCCGCACAACTGTAGAAGGTATTGTAACGATAAATATTACCCTCCGACTTGCTGGTTATAATCTCAGGATCGCCCTCGCAGTTCTCGAAGTAGCAGTACTCTACGAGGCAGTGTGAAGGCCATTGCCGGGGAGTGTCATTTTCATTGCCGCCGGGACCCTGAGCGCCAGATCCCACCTTGATAGCTTCGTGGTTCGTCACATCGCTGCTCTCGTGCAGGAAAACATCCTTAAGGGAACATCGCCTGAAGGTCGCGTAGGAAGGAAATCCGTCTTCTGTGATGATGTTGATCATCGCACTACCGGCATAATAAAACTGCTCAGATGGATCGTTCGGGAGAAAATTGAATCCCGAGAAATTACAGTATTCGAACGTATTATGCTGCGACCTAGACCTGATGTTGAGGTAGCGATTTCCCCGGCAATTCCTTAGGTCAATTTCAGTGAAGGTATTATAGCTGCCTTCAACATTCAGTATGACGCCTTTGGGGCCCACATTGCTATTCACGTATCGAAAGCCGTTCACCGTATTTCCATCGCCGGTCAAATTGAGTTTGGACTCCCCCTTGAAAATAACCCCGCCGGGGGTTTCCGCCCTGAACACCAAACGGTCCTGGTCGAGCGTGAGATCCACATCGGAATAGATACCGTCCTCCCACACGATTTCGTCACCGGGACTTGCCAGATTAAGCGTGGAATCGAACTGTTGGGCTGAAGAGACGGGCCATTCTTTGGCTAGCCCACTATTACCCAGTGCCCCGATGCACAGTAGCAGCGCGATACGGCGTGTGATGTTTTTGCTTCTTTCCATGGGAGGGTTGATAGGAAATTTTACTGTTCCGAGAATGATGCGCTTGCGCCCACCTAACCTCCGGCAAAAAGACCGCGTCGGAAAGTGTTTTCTCCAACTCCCACTCACTGCTCTAAACGCCATCCATCCCCCCTAACATGAGCATGAAAAATATCATATCAAGCATCGGCCTATCTATCACAAGTATTCCACCGGGAACTACAAACCGTCCCCGGTAAATGACGCGCCCAAAACTCGATAGATCGAAAACCTCATAGACTGAGGCGAATGTCGGTTGGCATAATAACATCACCGCACGCTAGTCTCGGTTGCCCTCTTATAGCCATTACAAGTCCACTGGGACAAATTGCCTCCGGCATCGAGAATCTCCTTCAGCAAGGTGCCGGCCTCTCATTCAATTCACTCATGACTGCAAATCACTTTCGAACCGCGCTTGTTGCCTCCGGTATTCTAATCGCCCTCAGCTCGGTGAGCAACGCGCAAACGCCTTCCGATTTCGGCATTAGGACCGGTCAGATCCTCTACCAATCAGCTATGGCATCCGAGCAGAACGTCAAAGACTGGGTGATGGAAGGACCAGGACGACTCACCTTTGACGATTCGTGGATGAGCATGGAGTCGCCTGATGAAGAAATGCACCATGTGTACTGGTGCCCCGAAACCTTTCCCTCTCGGTTCGTTGCCCAATGGGAAATGCAAAACCAGAATATGGATGCTGGCCTGTGCATCGTGTTTTTCGCCGCTACCGGATTGAAAGGCGAAGACGTAATGGATACTTCACTACCGAAACGAGATGGGACGTTTAGCCAATACAACAACCAAGCTCTACAAAACTACCATATCTCCTATTACGCCCGCACTCCCAAGCTACCCGCTCGCCCCGTCGCTCGACTCCGCAAAAATCCCGGTAAAAATATTGTCCAAGAAGGACCACCTGGCATCGAAGTATCGAGCGATCGCCCCCATAAAATAACCCTGATCAAAGAGGACGCTCATATCCGCCTATTCATTGACGAACGTCTCATTATCGACTGGATCGACCCGGGCGAGATCAATGGAGCTCCGCTTGGTTCCGGCAAAATTGGTCTACGTCAGATGCAGTGGACCCGCTTCCGCTATCGTAACTTTAAGGTGTGGGCCGTGCAGAACTAAACGTGTTCCAACGCTCTGTCCATCAATTCAGGGCAACCTCACCACCTCGTCTCACATCTTAGCCGGATGGCAGCACCCTGCGCCGTAGCTACGCCGAGACCTCGGCGGGGAGTCCGCTAATGAACGCGCTCACCATTGATTGTTACTCTCCTCAATTCCAAATCGGTCACTCCCTCCAATACGTTTCCTTTTTCGACGTTGTTGAAAGAGCAATTAATGAGCGTCACTCCCGTGATGGGTGATCGCTCATAACCTTTTATCCAAATTCCATAATCGCTTTTCTCACAGGTCACATTCTCCAAATTTATATTGCGAACCGATGGCGTGTGATCGCCCACATCCACATCGCTATAAAAGAAATTTATCTTGAGAACCGCTTGACCCACCTGACCGACCTCTACGTTCCGCATGTAAACGTTTTCCACCACTCCGCCGCGTTCCGAATTCGTCTTGATGCGCAAGGCTCGATCGAGATTCGGACTATCCATCACGCAATCCTCCGCGTAAACATTGCGAACATCCCCTGACATCTCGCTGCCGATCACCACGCCGCCGTGGCCGTCCTTCATAACGCAGTTGCGTATCACAATATATTCCGAAGCCCTTCCCACCCGTCGACCGTCCTCGTTTTTGCCTGACTTGATCGCGATGCAATCGTCGCCGGTTTTGAATACGCAATCCTCGATCAATACATACTTACAGGACGAAGGATTACAGCCATCGCCATTGGGACCATCGTTGATGATTTCCAAACCACGTATCGTGACGTTTTCGCAATAAACCGGCTGCACGTTCCAAAAAGGACCATCGATCAAGGTCAGTCCTTCGATCAAAACATTCTTGCAGTTAATGGGACTGATAAAAGTCGGACACCAGCGCATATCGCCCTCACCCATAACGCGCTCTTCAACCGGCATCCCCTCGCGGGCCCAACCCATTTTAATATTATTGGCGACACGATAAGGATCGCCCTCACGTTCCCGCCATTCCCACCATTTAGGCCCCTGACCGTCCAATGTTCCCTCGCCCGTGATGGCGATGTTCTCGCAGCCATTGGCGTAGATCAACGGCGAGAGATTGTAGCATTCCTCCCCTTCCCAACGCACCAAAACCGCCGGTAGGTAATGCTCGGGGTTATCGCTGAACACCAAAGTGGTCCCCTTGCTCACCACTAGGTTCACATTGCTCTGCAAATGAATCGGTCCGGTCAGAAAACGTCCCGCCGGCACGACGACCTTGCCTCCCCCCGCTTTCACGCAGGCGGCGATGACCTCCTTAATGGCCTCCGTGCATAAGACCTCGCCCCCCTCCTTGGCACCGAAGTCGGTCACATCGAAACTCCGATCAGGAAATTCAGGCGCTTTAATCTTGGCGAGGATCTGCGGCAAGGCATCCCAACCCACCGCTTCTGATGCGGCTTGGACCACGGAGGTCGCAAGCATTGATCCCAGTAGCGCTAATCCGAAAAGTATAGATTTCGATTTCATCTTTTGATTAGTGGCTGTCGTCTTCCCTACGAAGAACACCCTGGGGCCCCAAACCTAACGCTCTTCGAACCCATTCACGGAGAACGGGCCCCCGAACCGGACGCTCTTCGAACTTTTTAAGGTGATTTATTTCGTGGGGATTTGGACCTGTTTTTAGGCCGCTGACTGCTCCTTTCCGGTTAAAGGCTCTCGGGCTCCCGATCATAGGTGTTCAGAAGCCCCCAAGCCGCCAGCGAACCAGCCGTATCTGGCGAGTCCACGGTTCACGCCTGCATTCCTCATATTCAGTCATGAGGCATAAAATATCTTTTTATAACTCAAATATATTGTATTTGTGAGCTATATAGGCAAAAACTATAACTCATGGCATGGAACTGGGAACAGGAAAATTGGCCGAACTTCGACTACGACAAGGAAGCTCTCGCAGACTTTGAGAACCGCTTCCTGAGCGAATCCGGCACGCTCCTCGGCGCGTTCAAGCACCTAAGCGGCGACGAGCGGCAAACCATCACAGTCAGCCTCCTTAGCGATGAGGCGCTCAAGACTTCGGAAATCGAAGGCGAATACCTCGACCGCGAAAGCCTCCAGTCGTCGATTCGCAAGCAATTTGGCCTGCAAACGGAAACGCGCAATATTCCACCTAGCGAGCAAGGGGTCGCGGAAATGATGGTCGACTTGTACGAGCATTTCGACAGCCCACTCGAGCACCGAACACTCTTCCGATGGCACGCAATGCTTCTCGGCGGACAAAGAGGCATCAAGGAGATCGGACGCTACCGAACGGACGACGGCGCGATGCAGATCGTTTCAGGAGCCATCCACAAGCCGAAGGTGCATTTCGAAGCGCCGCCTTCCAAGTCGCTTCCATTCGAAATGGAGCGCTTCATTAAATGGTTCCAACGCACCAAGAAAAGCCTGCCCGCGCTCACAAGAACAGGCATCGCCCACGCGTATTTCGTTTCCATCCACCCCTTCGAGGACGGAAACGGCCGCATCGGACGAGCCATTTCCGAGAAGGCCCTCGCGGAGAAGCTTGGCCGGCCGACCCTCATTGCCCTCGCCCAGACGATCGAGAAGAGCAAGAAGGCCTACTACACCGCATTGCAGAGCATCAACGAATCGAACGAAATCACGAGCTGGCTAAGCTATTTCGCTGAAACCGTACTCGAGGCGCAGCGAACGACCCTCGTCCGCGTGGAGTTCGTAATAGCGAAGGCGAAGTTTTTCGACCAGCTCGGCGAGCACCTCAACGACAGGCAAACAAAAGCCATTCGGAGACTTTTCGAAGCTGGACCAAACGGATTCATCGGCGGCCTGAGCGCCGAAAACTACATCGTCATCACCAAGACCTCACGAGCCACAGCCACCCGCGACCTTTCGGATCTCCTCCGGAAAAATGCCCTGACGAAAACAGGTGAACTCAAGCACACCCGCTACTACCTAAACTATTCGTTAGAGTCATAGTCCGACGTAGCCAGTTTCGTGAACGGTCCTGGGGCCCCAAACCTAACGCTCTTCGAACCCATTCACGGAGAACGGGCCCCCGAACCGGACGCTCTTCGAACTTTTTAAGGTGATTTATTTCGTGGGGATTTGGACCTATTTTTAGGCCGCTGACTGCTCCTTTCCGGTTAAAGGCTCTTCGGGCTCCCGATAATAGTAGTTCAAGAGCCCGCCAAGCCGTTCACTTTTTGCGACGAGCCCGTGAACGACCCACGGTTCATTTGGCGTGATGTGCGTTTTTCGCCCATTGCATCCAAGATGCTTTGTGCGCATATGAAGCGCATGAAGACGCGGCTCATTACCTCCGATCCAGATATCTTGGATAGCACCCCCGTTTTTGCCGGAACGCGCGTGCCGATCAAAAACCTCACCGATTGCCTGGAAGCCGGCGACTCCATTGATCTTTTCCTAGAGGATTTTCCATCAGTCAGTCGCGTCCGGGTGATCGCATTTCTGGAAGAAGCACGCACCCAACTTGTCGCTGCCGCCGTCTGAGCCATGCGCATTATTCTCGACGAGTGCCTACCGCGACGGCTCGGACCGGAACTGACCGGCCATCTGGTTTCAACGGTTTCGCAAGCGGGCTGGGCGGGCATCTCCAACGGCAAACTCCTCGCTCGGATCTCTGGCAACTTCGACGCGTTTTTGACCGTCGATAAAAACCTGCCAGCCCAACAGCAAACAGCCGCGCTACCGTTCGGTGTCGTCGTGCTGCGCGCGCCGTTCAATCGACTCGAAGACCTGCGGCCGCTCGTGTCGGCGATCCTAACTGCATTGACTGACTTGCAACCGAGTTCGGTCGTGCTCGTGCCCACCAAGCAGGCCTGAGCACGTTCTGCTAAAATGGGGCGGCCAACGGGGATCGAACCCGCGACCCCTAGAATCACAATCTAGTGCTCTAACCAACTGAGCTATGGCCGCCACAAGGGTCGGAAAAAATCACGGGGCAGTTGGTGCCTGTCAATCTCTTGTTGGTTCTATTATACCGGAAGCCTATGAAAGCAGCTCGTCCGGCGCCGGTGACCACATTTCCGCCCTCATTCGAGAGATGAGTTCGTGTTTAGCTCGATGTCCGGAACCGGACTTGTAATACCGTTCGCGCCGCATGGCTTCGCTGCGGGTGTCATATTCCTCCCAATGCAGCATCACCGGAGCCACTAACTTTTCACGTGTGGTTCGGACCAACCCATCCCGATGTTGATGGAAACGACGGATAAGCTTGTCCGTTTGCCCAACGTAAGAGCGGCCGGTTCGGAGGCATATCAGGATATACACAAAATACATGCCAAAATTTCCTTCTACCTATGAGGTCCAGAACCCGCGCGCCCTATAATCATTCTGTTGGACAGCAGAATGCTCTAACTAACTGAGCTATGGCCGCCACAAGGGACGGGGGAAATCCCTGCCTGATTCTGCTCTGTCAACCCCGCGTTTGCATTCAACGCAGAAATCAACCGGCATCCGGGTTCCGAGTCTGCTCCGTATGGCGCACATCTTCCCCTTTCGCGAGGTAGATCATCTCTTCGGCGATATTCGTCGCATGATCGGCAATACGTTCGATGGATTTCGAAATAAACATCAATTCCAGGGCCCGACTCGTGGTCTCAGGGCGCTCAATCATGTAACTGGACAACTCGCGGTAGAGCTGACGGTTAAGGTCGTCCACCTCCTTGTCGCGTTGGCAGATAAGGAGAGCCTTCTCGGCATCGATCTGCAAAAAACAGTCCATGGCATCGCGGAGCATCTGAATCGCGATGGTCGCCATACGGGGCAGGTCAACGTAGGGTTTGATCGGTGGCTCAGCACTCAAACGGGCCACCCGACGCACGATATTGGTCGCTTCGTCCCCCACCCGCTCAAGATCGTGACTGGCCTTCATCCCGACGACCACCAAGCGCAACTCGGTCGCTACCGGCGAACGCAGACTCATGTATCGGATCGCTTCCTCATCAATTTTGATTTCGAGCTGGTCCAGCTCGTCATCCGCCGCGGCCACTTGATCGGCCAGGCTCAGATCGGATTCAATCAAGGCCTTCATCGCATCGCGGACTTGGCGCACGGCAATCTCGCCCATCATCACCAGATTCGAGCGGAAAGTTTCTAGTTCGGTATCGAAAAAACGTTTCATAATAGGAGGGACTCCTGATTACCCAAATCGACCGGACACGTAGGCTTCAGTTTGAGCATCACTGGGCTTCATAAAGATGGTCTGAGTGTCGGCATACTCCACTAACCGACCGAGATAGAAAAACGCCGTGCGGTCCGAGCATCGAGCGGCCTGCTGCATGTTATGCGTGACGATCACGATCGTATATTTGGACTTGAGCTCGTGGATGAGCTCTTCGACTCGCGCGGTGGCGATGGGATCGAGGGCCGAACACGGCTCATCCATGAGAATGATCTCCGGCTCCACTGCGATGGCCCGAGCAATACACAGGCGCTGTTGCTGCCCACCCGACAGGCTCAGTCCGCTTTCATGCAGGCGGTCCTTCACTTCATCCCACAAGGCGGCTCCGCGTAGCGAACGCTCCACCACTTCGTCCAAGCGGCTTTTGGCGCTCACGCCCTGTAAACGGAGTCCGTAGGTGATGTTCTCGTAGATTGATTTGGGAAACGGATTGGATTTTTGGAAGACCATGCCAACGCGCTTCCGCAGTTCGATCACATCGACATCAGGCTGATAAATATCGATGTCACGGATGCGAATCGTGCCCCGGTCGACGCGGGCGATATCGATCAAATCGTTCATGCGATTCAGACAGCGTAACAAAGTCGATTTCCCACACCCCGATGGACCGATGAACGCGGTCACTTCCTTCTCCGGAATTTTCAGGGAAATATCATGAAGCGCTTTTGTTTCGCCATAGAAGAAATCCAAATTGGCGATATCGATCAGGGTCTGATGCACCTCGGAGTCAGCCTGGGCAGGCTTATCCGCAATCGGCGGGGCAAAAGTCGTGGGCGTAATTTCCATGAGAGTATGGGCAGACATGTTGAGTGCGTCGTGCCTCTACCAGCGGTAGCGGGAACGGAGGCGGTTGCGAAGAACAATCGAGGTGGTGGCGATGATAGCCACAATGCCGAGAAAGACGAATGCCGTGCCATATTGCACGCGTTCGGAATACTCGTTTTGCGGGATTTTTGAGCTAACCACATAGATGTGATAAGGCAGCGCCATCACGCCTTGGAACAAGAAGTCTATCGCCCGCTCGACCTCCCACGGTAACTTGTCCCGCACGACATAAGCGGCCGTGAACATGATCGGCGCGGTCTCCCCCGCCACCCGAGCTATGCCGAGAATGGACGACGTCAAAATACCGGGAGTGGCGTAGGGCAAAACCGCCTTGCGGATCGTTTGCCACTTGGTCGCACCCAGAGCCAAGGAACCTTCGCGAAAACCTTTAGGCACAGCCTTGAGGGCCTCCTCTGATGCCGTGATCACCACCGGTAAAACCATAAATGCCAACGTGAACCAACCCGCGAGTAACGAGACGTTCCAACCAAAATAGATCACAAACATGCCGAATCCAAAAAGCCCAAATACGATGGAAGGCACGCCCGCCAGATTGAGAATGGCTAAACGAATAAAGCGCACCACCGGACCTTGTTTGGCATACTCATTTAAGTAGATCGCACTCGCGACTCCGAGCGAGAGTGCGATCGTCATCGAACCCATCACCAGCAGAATTGTGCCCACAATATTGGGGAAAACCCCCCCGGCGGAATAAACGTAGGACTTAGTCTTAAGCTGCGGGGCGGGCAGTCCTGCGGCAGCCGCCTCTTCTTCCAATCCGGTGCGAAAGGCGCGGAAGTCGTCGTCCGCCATTTCAAAAGACGCCCCCTCATGCTCAAAAACATAAAGTGTCTTTGGCGCCTCGGTCAAAAAAGCGACATTCACAAACGGGAATGACGTCTGAAAAACGGTGCGCGATCCCTTGAAAATAATGTCCCCAAATACCGCCAGCCCTGCGACCAAGATTATCAACGTGGCAATACGCAGGACCCAAACGACGGCTCCTTCCACCCGTCGATGGAAACTGGGACGCAAAGAATAGATATGGCGTTCGGTGGATTTCATCGCAGGAGATCAGCCAATGGAGATGCGGTAGCGTTGCACAATCTTCTGCGCCATGAAGTTGATGAACAGAGCGATAAAAAAGAGCACGATACCGACGACAAAAAGGGCTCGGTAATGGATGCCGCCCTGCACCACTTCACCCATCTCCTGGGCGATGATTCCGGTCATCGTATGCACCGGTTGAGTAAAGGCCGCGATGCCCGTCGTGAAATCAGGAATCGCGATACGGTTTCCGGCGCAAAGGAGCACGACCATGGTTTCGCCCACAACCCGACCTAACCCCAGTAACACCGCCGAAATAATGCCTGACAATGCGGCCGGTATGACAATCCGAATGATCGTCTGCAGCTTCGTCGCTCCCAGAGCGAAGGAAGCTTCTTTAAAGGCCCGCGGCACATTTTGCAGCGCATCCTCGGCCAGCGTAAAAATCGTGGGCACCGCAATCAGGGCGAGTAGCACCCCGGCGGTCAGCGCGTTAAGCCGTTCGACGACCGGAAAGCCCGGAACCCAGCTGAGCCAGTCCCACTGCGAAATGATCCGAATCGCTTGACCCAATACCGCGATTCCGAAGAAACCTAAAACCACCGACGGAATCGCGGAGATAAATTCGATGCACGGTTTGATGATATTCTGCTCCCGAACGGAGGCCAATTGATTGACGTAAATCGCCGCGCCGACGCCAAGCGGCACCGCGATAATCAGGGCCACCATCGAGACCATCAACGACCCCGTAAGCAGCGGTAGCACCCCATACCAATCCTGCCAGAAACTGGCGGTGAGCCAGCGTTCTCCGGTGATAAAACTGGTCCATGATTTCCAGGTAGGAATGGGTTCATTTGGATCCCACGTATTTAGTGCTGCTTCAACCGTCGGAAACCCATCGATGTATTGCTCCACCAACTCGTGGAATCGGGTAAAACGAGCCTCAAGTTCCGCTGTCGGCATCGCGGGAGCCTCCGCAGCCAATACACTTAGCAAACTCGCGGCGAATTGACCGTTGATCTGCCCATAGACGGGCCGAAAGGCGAGCAGTGGCTGTCGCGCCGCCACCAGATCAATCTCCTCGATTACGACCGCCTCCGCCGCCTCAACCGCTCCCGCATCACGCAACTGTTGGCGTTCCACCAACCTGTCTTCATTGACCAACATTCGGGTCTTCGTCGCCGTAACCGACTCCGAAAGATCGTAAACCGCCTCCCGCAAGGGTTCCACCGTGTCGCCGAAATCGTAGGAGTAATCGTCAAACGCGATCAGCTGCTGGTTGGCCTCCCCCAAGGTCGCCCCTTCGACCTCGGTGTGGTGCTTAAACACCCGGACACGCAGGTCGAACAGATAACGAGTCAGGGCGGTGTGATCTGCCTCCTGCCGCTTCAGATGATCGACATATTCCAAGCCTGCAGTCCGATAGACCTCGATGTTGGACTGATTCTGTTTGAAAAACCCGGAACCCTCTCGAAACAGAAACACCGTGATCAACCCGAGCACGAGGACCGCCACCAATGCATTGCCGCCAAAGAAGGCTTGAATGCACTCATCCATGGTGAGCCCCAAGAACCGGGTCCGCGTTTTGCGGATCGCAAATGCGGGGCGATCAGAATCGGGCATGGCTGGTGATGGGCACGATGAAGGGCGGTGGATTCTCAGGTGAGAGAATCAGTTTACCGGCACAAATCCGATTTCGCCGACGACTTTCTGACCTTCTGCACTGAGGGTGTATTCCACGAAATCAGCGGCGACACCTTCGGGCTCACCGTTGGTGTAGTAAAATGTCGGGCGAGCATACGGATACTTTTTGGCCTGAACCGAATCCTTATCCGGCAGGTTGCCATCGATCGAAACGACCGTGGTGCCAGGGGTATCGATGTAAGCCAGGCCGACGTAGCCGATTCCATTCGGGTTACCCGCCACCTCGGAAGCGATCTGCTCGTTTCCGGCCATCTTTTGCGAGGATTGCGCGTAATCGCGGCGCTTCATCGCGAGAGCCTTGAAGTCCGAGTAGGTGCCGGAGGCGGTGTTACGGGTGTAGATCGAGATCGGTCCCGGCTTGCCGCCAACCGCTGACCAGTCGGTGATGTCGCCGGTGAAGATCTGCTCGATGTGACGCTTGCGCAGATTCTTAATCGGATTGTTCGCATTCACCAAAATTCCGATACCGTCGTAGGCCACGATGATCGGATTGAGCGTCACTCCTTTGGCCGAACCTGAGGAAACCTCGGTCGGCTTGGCCGCACGGGAGGACATGCCGATTTGAGCCGTGCCATCGATGACGGCAGCGATGCCGGTCGAGGAACCTTCGGCCGCGATTTCGAACGAGATGCTCGGCACCTTCGCGCGGTAGCCTTCCGCTAAAAGCGGCACGAGTTTGGCCCCGAGGGTATCAGAACCTTTGATGACCAATTGCTGAGCGATGGCGGGAGCACTGAGCAGTGCTCCGAGCGCGAGGAATGAGATGATATTTTTCATGATGGATTAAAAAAAGAGAGATTAGGGACGACTAGAAATTGACCTGCAGCTGGGAGCGCAGGCCATCGGCTGATTCACTGCGATTGCCGCGCTCGGCCGTGCCGTGAACGTAGCCGAGCTGCAACTTGAGATCGTTGCCCACGAAGTAGTAATTCAAGCCGAGGTAATATTCGGTGAGGTTATCACCCGTGAGGCTGGCCGGAGCGGAGCGAACGCCGTCCGATACCTTGATGCCGCGACCATCGGAATTGGTGTAGCTGTAGCGACCGACCAATTCGAAGACGTCGCTGGTAAAATAGGACCCTTGCACCCAGGCTCCCCAAGGGGAGGCATCCGTGCCCACACCAGCGCCATCTTCGACGTCGGCTGCGAGGAATTCACCCGCTAGTTTGAACTTACCAGATTTGAATTTTGCGTAGGTGCTCCACACGGTCAGATCGCTGCCTTCCGCGCCTTGACTGCCACCTTGATCGAGGAGTTGGGCGGCTTCGAAACCTACTTGGTATTTACCCACTGCATCTGCGCCTAATTCGCCGCTGTAACCAAAGCCGGCCCAAAAAGCCTGGGTATTGGTAATCTGGTTACCCGACCCCGACGCCAAACTCACGCCAGCGGAGCGTTCCGGGTTGGTGATGGCTCCACCATAAAACCAACCGGTCGTCTTCTGTTTACGCGCATTGGGGTTTCCCTCGTAGAACAATCCCACGTGGTAGGAACCTGCGCCGAGTCGGCGGCCATTGTTGCTTTCAACAAAATAGCGGGTGGCGCCGGAGCGCTCAATCGCATCCAAACTTCCGCTGGAGGTGATTTCATCCACACCGAAATTCACTTTGCGGATACCTGCTTGGACGGCGAAGGGCTGATCCCCCATAACGCTGGCATACTCGATGTAAGCCTTGTCGAAATTCTCGCCGGCGAAATCATAGATGAAGTTGGCCGACCATCCCGTGCCCAACGAGGCCTTGGCGCCGAAATACAAACGGCGCAGGAAAAGATGGTTGGTGTTGGCCTTGCCAATCGCCTCGGAACCAATGCCCGCATATTGGACTTGGAGGCGACCGCTGATGGCGAGCGAGTTCGTGGACTTGCCGCCTGAGACCGATTTCGTGACCGCAGCGTGCGAGTCATGGGCAAGCTCAGCGCGAATGTCTTTGGCTTCCTGGTCTGAGAGGATACCTTTTTTCACTAATACATTGAGTAGTGCGCCGCTATCCTGAGCAGGAAGCGTGACGGTTAGCCCGCCAACAAGAACGAATAGAGACACGAGTAGTTTTAGCCGGTGTGTGATCATGGATGTGGATTAGTTCGTTCCGGGATACTTCATCCTCAGAACATCCAGCCACCATGGGTAACCTATGTTACAGAATTGTTACGGCAGTGTTACATGCCTGCGATTTCATTCATTCTGTCACTTATTTGCCCGATTTCCGTAACATACATTACGAAATCGGCGATATTGAGAGAGATCAGAACGAAGTTGGCCCTAGGGGACCAACCTCGTGAATAATTTCCTAAAGCTACGCGCTTAATCGAGTTCGTAGATCTCGACGAGGGCGTTACCGACGGCGCCATCAACCCCACTCACAATCGCGGTGTAGGCCCCTGGGCTCAATACCGCGACGAGAGTCGCGTCTTCCGATCCAGCGGTTAGAGCGAAGGCACCCAACTCAGCGGAGAGGGCAACCGACTGCGTCGTGACGACACTGCTGGTAACCAACGGCGTGGTCGCACCAGGCTCAAAGAGCTGGAGTTGGACATTGGACAACGGGTTCGCGACCCCGAAGTTGGCGAGCGACGGACCGACCGCGCGGATGAGCACCGTCTGGGCTTGCGAACCACCGATGACGAAACCTGCGGTGATCGGCGAAGAGGTAGTCACGTCCGAACGGGACGAGAGATTCACTGCCTTCGAGGACGAACCACGAACGATCGCCACCGAGGTGTCTTCCGTGATCGACACAACCGGATCATCTCCTCCCCCGAGATCGATCGGCAAGTAACCGGCAATCGCGAGGTTGGTCCAACCGGAGATCCAGAGGTTGTTGCCAAACGCACCAACGTAGTCAGTGGCGGTGAGTCCGGTGAGGGCCACGGTCGGAAGCGTCCAGATCGGTGACGTTGCCCCGGAGGCCCGAGGGTCGAGACCTTGAGAACCAGCCGTGTAGGCGATGCCCTTCAGCATCGGATCAGCAATGGAATTATTGAGCGAAGCCGTGGTGAAGTAGGACGTAGCATCCTGGTCGCTGGAGGAACCTTGGGAGGTGCCCCAGTTCGCGGTGGTGTTGTTAGCCGAAACGTGGCTCCACCAAACGTTGGAGGAAATCACTGGAGCGACGTTACCGATGTCGCTTTCGATCTCGATGCCGCGCTCGTAGTTCACGAAGACCGAGTTGTGCAGGTTAACCGTGGCGGCATCGCGTGGGTTGATCGGAGCATTGGAACCGTCGCCGGTGCCGGAGGTGCCCAAACCAATCGCAGTGAGGTTGGAAACCGTCACGTTGGAGATAGGCGTAGCGGTCAAAGGAGAGGTCGCGCCGTCCCATTCGATGGCCTTGTCACCGGGTTCGCCATCTTGGATCTGAACGGTGAAAAGCCACTGCAACGAACCGCGGAATCCTTGGTCGAAATCGAAGCTGTCATCACCACAGAACGCGGCCACCAAGTGATCACCATTCACCGTGCCACCGAAGAACTCAAAACCGTCGTCTTGGTTGGAGTAGACTTCGACGTAGGAGACGGTCGTGCCGGAGCCGACGCCACCCATGGTGAGACCATTGATCTCGTTACCCGTGCCGATGGTCGCACCACCGTGGCGGATCGAGACATACTTGATGATACCGGAGTTGTCGGCGTCATTGGTGCCACCGAACGTGATGAGAGGGATTTGATCAGTGCTGACCGACATGCCCTCGATCTGATCCTGGGTGGGAGTGCCCGTGGCTGCTTTGTCCGAGCGTGAATTGATCGAAGCATTACCGAGCACGATCAAACCACCCCAGAGTCCCTTGCGGTCGGAACCAAGTGAACCGTCGAGGTTATCGAGCGCCGAGGTGAAAATGATGGGTTTGTCGGCCGTGCCTTCCGCCATGATCTTCGAACCCGCTGTGACCACGAGGGCAGCGGCGCCCGCGCCGGTGCTGACTGCGCCCTTCACAACCGTTCCCGGTTCGATGGTGAGAGTAGAACCGCCGGCTACGAAGACGTAACCGCTGAGGTTGTAAATATTGTCGGCGGTCCAAGTGGTATTGGAGGTGATGGAGCCACTGACGTTGACGTCGGCAGCTGGGAGGGACGCCGTGGCACCAGCAAGGGCCAGGGCGAGTAGGGATTTCAATTTCATGGGATGTATCGTTTAGTTTTTATGGTGTTAACTGACACTGAAAGGGATCATTCGAACAGGCAGCTGAGCGAAAGGCTGATGCTGCGGCCCGATGTGTAGCGGTTGTAGACGAGGCTCTCTCCACCGGGGATATCGATGAGCTTCTCTTTGGCGGAATTGAGCAGGTTCTTCGCGGACAATTTGAGTTTCCAACCTCGGCCCAGATTTTGCGATAGGACGAAAGTCAGATCGGGAGCAGGCTGCTCATAAACATCCCCAAGTGGTCCGAAAATCACGAGGTCGAGCCGCTCTCCCACCATATTGTAAGACATCGTTACTGAGGTGCCCCACTCATCTCGCGTGTAGTTGACGTCTGCATTAAAAACATAGGGTGACTGTCCAAGGAGCTCTCGCGTGGTCGAGGCCCCGGCATCGTAAGCTTTGAGAATCGCTCGCTCGGCCTCTGGAATCGTCACCTTAGATTCGACGAAGGTCAGATTACCGCCAACGGACCATCGCTCGAGTGCGCTGGATAGAAAGGTAAGATTCCGGCGAAACTCGAACTCCACGCCCATGACTTCAGCCGACGCGACATTCTGAGGCTGGATCGAACCGACACCGGGGGAGAACAGCACTTCAATCGGGTTTCTCATATCCTTGTAGAATGCGCTGACCGCCACCGTTTCTCCTTTGGCGGGGAACCACTCCCATCGAAGATCGAAATTATCGATCACTGTGAGTTCCAGATCCGGGTTTCCTACGTAAATATCGCTGGTAAAAACATCCTCGTAACGGATATCGGTCAGCTCCTTGTACGTCGGACGAGCAATGGCGCGGCCGTAGGCGAAGCGCCAATTCATCTTGGAATTTTGCGCGAAAACAAAATTTAACGCGGGAAGGATGTTGGCATCGTCGATCTCTCCGATCCGAGGATTCAGTCCCGGCACTTCGACCGGGTTGGCCACGATTTCCGTGCTTTCGTAACGGACTCCGAAGATCGAACGCCACCGCTCACTTAGCGTCACATCCATCATCCCATATACCGCGGTGATGTCTTGGGTGGCATTATACTGATTCGGCTCTAAAAGTCGGCTGATCGTATTGCCAAACTCGACCCCATTGGCGGTCTGTTCGACGATCCCGACTGCACCCGGGAAGGCGATCAGTTCTGCTCGACTACGGGGGACCGAGAAATACTGGAAACGCTCTTCCTCGTAATTGCGCTCATTGGCCGACGCCATGCCTCCGAATTTCAGGCGGTGTTCCTGACCGTGGAACCAAATCGGTATCGTGAAATCAATCCCCCCCTCGAAGGCCTCTTCGTCGAGTTCGCGGAAGAAGCGATTCGGTTGCACACCCGTCGCGTTGACGGGACGTCCCCGGGTGTCGTATACCGCCGCCATCGTCCGGTAATCGGGTTGATCCTGCGTGCTCTCGGACTGGGACAAACGCCACTCCACTTCCAATTCATTGAGTCCCACGAACAGACTCTTGCCCGCGAGTTGAGCTGATCCCACCGCGCGCTCCGTGCGCAGCAGATCGTAGACTTCATATATCGCCCCCTCGTAATTGACAATCTCCTCACCTACCCCACGTCGCACGGTGTCGTCTTCGCTCTCATTGTAAATCAGATCAAAACTGACCTCGTGATCCCTGCTGGGCCGCGCCGCCAGCTTGATTAACCCACCGAAAGACTCGCTGACGGTGCCCGAGGATACGCCAAATAAAGGGGTGCCCGCCGGAACATCTGCTCGCCCAAAACTCAGCAAATTCTCATCGGCCGTAAAAATCAAATCCGCTTGAGGCGCATCCGGGGTTCCAGAGTAGCGCCCAGCCTCACCCCTTTCGTAAGCACGACCTGATCGACTGGAATTGAAACTCGCGGTGACTCCGATGATCCTCTCCTCGCTGAATTCAATCCGATGCCCCGCAGCAATGCCGTAACCCGTATTCCAAGAACCTGACCCGGTGGTGGGAAACAATCCGGACGGACCAAACGCCTTGGTCGCGGCGTCGATTTCACCCGCGGACTCAAAAGAACCAAAGAACTCCGCCCGTAACTCGGCCTGCGTCCGGTTGGGGATAACTCGGGGCACATCTGGTGCGGCACCCGCATTGCCGGTCGTCACCAAAATCGGATCGCCTTCCACCTGACCGTTCTGTCCACCCGAAACGGAAAGAGATACAAATGTATTCTCGGGAAACGACTTGGTTTTGAGATTCACGCTGCCACCGGAAAAGGCCCCAGATTGATCCGGCGTGAAGGACTTGGTGGTCACAATACTCTCGATCAAGTCAGCCGGAAACTGGTCCATCTGCACCGCGCGCTTATCCGGGTCAGCACTGGGCACGGAAAAACCGTTCATCAGCGTATTGGAGTAGCGATCGCCGAGGCCGCGGATCAACACGTATTTGCCATCCACCACGCTGGCCCCGGTGACCTTACTCAACGCCTCGGCAGCATCGCTGGCCCCGAGTTTGCTGAACTGGTCGGAACTGATGGCATCGCTGATCGACGACGCCTTCTGGCGTTCAACGAGCAAACCGATGTCGGAAGACTTCACAATATCCGCGGAAATTGTGAAGGCCTCCATGCGAACCACCGGACCGCCACTGGCCAACAACGGAATATCGAGACTCTCGTTACCCCCGACCGGGATCTGCACACCCGTGATCGTCACGGACTTGTAATCGTCTTTCGTGACCACGAGCGTGACACTACCAGCAGGAATATCGCGCAAATTGTAACTTCCGCGCAGATCGGTCGTAGCCGAATCACCGGATTGCACTACTGTCACGGTAGCCGAGACGACGCCAAACCCGGTGTTTTCGTCCAGCACTCGACCGGCAACTCCACCCCGCTCGTTCCCTTGAGCGGACGTTGCCACAGCCAGCACCAGCGATACGATCGCTCCTAAAAACCAATCTACTTTATTGAAGGCACCGTTGCGGCGGGTCTGACATAACATGCCGGCGAACACGGCACACGTCCACCGGTCCATTCAAACCGAATATGACGGCGACGCTAACTTGTTACGGCTGCGGAACCGGTGCGTAACAAAGACGACAATCAGGTGTCAAAACAGCGTCTTTTTGACGTCGATTAATCGCCATTCTCCGGCGTATCGGAGTCGTGCTCCGTGGTCGCCTGAGTGAGCGTGACGAGATCCTGTAAGGACGTGAAATGCTGGCTCAAATCGAAGTCGCCTCCGAGACCGCCAACCAGTTTATCAAACAAGTCTCGTTTCGACTCTTTGAGTTCCTGAATCCGTTCCTCAATCGTGCCGGCCGTTACCATGCGATAGACGAATACCGTTTTGGTCTGACCAATGCGATGCACCCGATCAACCGCCTGGGCTTCGACCGCTGGATTCCACCACGGGTCGAGTAAGAAAACGTAATCGGCCGCATGCAGCGTAATACCGGTTCCCGCCGCTTTGAGTGATACCAACATCGCCGCAGGTTTTTCGCAGGTTTGGAACTCCTGCACCGGCTTTTGCCGATCCAGCGTCATACCTGTGAGCTCAAACTGAGTGAGGTCGGGATAATGCTGGTTCAGGGCTTCGTTCACCCGATTCAAGAGCATCACGAACTGTGAGAAGATGACGACCTTGTGACCGCTCTCGATCACTTCCGCCAATTTCTCCATCAACAATCCAATCTTACCGGAGTCAGTCAGCGGAGAGTCGCGCCAGGGCAACATATCGGGATCGCAACACACCTGACGCAGTCGGGTGAGAAGCGCGAGGAAACCAAAGGATTTCTCCCGAATCGCCGCGCCCACATCGTCGCCCAGTCGTTGTAAACCTTCGGAGCAAATTTTGGCGTATTCCGCCCGTTGCACACCCGTCATCGGACAATACAGATCCATCTCCACCTTCTGCGGTAACTCAGTCGCAACCTCACTCTTCGTGCGACGAAGAATAAACGGAGCCAACTGGGCCCGCAACCGGGCCATCGAGTCAGGGCGATTCGCATTAAGCTGAGTTTCGAAACTTGATCGTGACCCCAGCAAACTCGGCAACAGATATCGGAATATCGACCACAGATCCAGTTGACGATTTTCCAACGGCGTGCCGGTCAAAATCAAGCGGTGACGCGCCTTAATCGCGTAGGTGGATTGAGTCACTTTCGCATCCGGATTCTTGATGAACTGACCTTCATCGAGCACGGCGTAACCAAATTCCACCTTGGGCAACAACTCGCGGTGCTTACGCAATTGGGTGTAGCTCGCCAACCAAATGATCGGCTTATCGTTCAGAACAAAATCGTTTCCGGTCTTGAGCACATCCGTTTCGAGCTCAGGAAAGTGTTTTTGAATTTCCTCTCGCCAAACGGGCACGACCGAAGCCGGGCATACCACCAGGTTTGGCTTTCCCTCAACGGGGCGAGCCGAGAGCAGCGAAATCACCTGCAACGTTTTACCCAGTCCCATCTCATCAGCCAGTAGTCCGTGACATCCGACATCCGCTAAATGATGCATCCACTCGACACCACGCCGCTGATAAGGACGCAGCAACTCAGGCAGGGGCGTTTCCACCACGGCGGGTTTGACAACATCATCGCGCCATTCCTGTAGCTCCGGTGAAACGGTCAATTTGAAGCGATCATCGTGGAAAAGAGAGAACACCAAATACGGCGACAACTCAGATTCGCCGTGGGTCTCCTCGACGTTCTTACGCCATGATTCGATCGCTTGAATCTGCTCCGTGGGTAATTCCACAATCCCCACACTCGGCAAAATCGTGGGCGATTTTCCGCGCTTCAGCAGCGAGCGCACTTCCTGATCGGTCAGGAGTTGTTCGCCGGCTTTGAAAACCCACCGCAGATCCAACGATCCGCCATCACGACCACTCCCCTCACCCGACATCTTCCGCCCGGCAACCGCTTCAACGTGAATTTTTTTCGAATCCTTGATCAGGTTGCCGACATTGTTGTCGAGCTCGATGGTGAACAACCGCCGCCAGCCGGTCATGGTGCCCTTCAGGAACGTCGGAATCTCCGCGACGTTGGTCATCAAATAGACGCCGGTCTTGTTGCTGAACTGAAAATGAGCCTTACGGGCGTAGGCGGCCAAGCCGATCAGCTTGGCTCGTTCGCTCGAAGTCACATGGCCATTGCCGTCGGCATGCGCCACTTCGCCGAGAGCGGGAATACGCTTCTTGGCCCGATTCTGCCAATAGGCCTTAAAACTCAGCCCCGTCACTCGGGTTTTGAAAATCAATACCAGTTTCCGAGTAGCGCCTCGCGCCGAAAGTGGGGTCGGACGACGATTGCGCCGCGCCGCCAGATCCAGTGGTGGATTGGAGCCATTCGATTTGGCTGAATCAGCCTCACTCTTTGACTCATTCCCTCGATCCTCCGGCAAGGGTGAGATCTCATCCGCCACCAACTCTTCGATCTCATGCAATCCCGCTACGGCTAACGATCGAGCCACCTCAGGATCGGTCGAAGAGGAACGCACGGACAATTTTCCGTTATCCCATTCGATGACGGCATACTCATCCTTTTTCTCCACCCGATGGTGAACGATGGCATCGCCATCGGTCAGCTCGAGTTCGCGCACGTCACCGTCGCGATACAATCGATGCCCGATTTCGAGCTGCGATTCAGTAAAGTTTGATTCCCACTCGTCCGACAACTGTCCGAACCAGAATTCGAGGGACTTAGGGGTATAAACGCGCTTGGGGCCGTGCGACTGCATTCAAGGAAAAGATAAGAACGTAGAGTGATCACCCTACCGAGCAATCCCAATTTAACCTGATCGGTAAAATCCTTAAAAACTATGTAACAAATTAATCAATAGAAGTTTATAATGATACACTACGGTCGGTGTATTGCCGGTGACGGCCATGTCCGCGGCGTTTTTCCCAAACTCGTTCGTAATTTCGCTCCGCGAGCCAGTCATCGATCAAGGTATCATCCGGCATCCGGTCCTCACCGCCCTTATTGTGGATCTCCATGAAGAGCTCCCGAGGGCGATTTTCAGCCAGCATGTCCTTCATCCCGGCCAGAACCTCCCCCTCGGCCCCCTCCACATCAATCTTGACGACCGTAGGAGTAACCCTCTGCTCGCGACAGAAGCACGCCATGGTCGTCAATCGGACTTCGATCGAGCCGGTGGACCCTTTTTCTGAAACCAACGAGTGGCGTCCTTCGCCCGCCTTACCCCGCACAAAAAGCGATGCCGTGCCTTCTTCCTTCGAGAGCGCAACGCCATGGGATTTGATTTGTTCGTCCAAACCATTGGCCGAGACGTTACGTTTCATGTGCGCCAAATTGCGTGGCTCCGGCTCAAACGCATGGGCCGTTCCTCCGGCAAACTGCGGCTGGCGCGCTACGATCAGACTCACCAGTCCGATATTGGCACCCACATCAAAAAACACGTCCCCTTCCCTCAAACTAGAGAGGATACGTTGGAGGAAAAAACCCTCGTAAGAAACCTCTGCCGCGCGCTTCAACTCCCGCGAGGTCGATACCACCAAAGTCACCGGCTGCCCGAACATCGGCACGGTCATGGCGTAGTCCCGCCCAAGTAGGCGCTGCCACATAAATGAGAGGCGATGACCGAGTCGTTGGCCGGTAGTGAGTTCGTCGACAGGAAGATCGGAATCAGACATGATGGGGATAGAGGCAGGTTTACCGAAAAGAGATGGGTTGAAACAAAATTATCGCGCTTTGGCCTGACGAATTTCCGAACGCATCCGGCTCATGAGTTTTGAACCATGATAGCGGCCTTTTTCAATGTGCTTAATACGATAGACTCCGGGGACATCGATCGGCGTCCCATGCGTGCCGAGCAGCCACCGAAAGGCTCGGTCTTCGTAGGTCTTCCGCCACACGTCGGTGGGGGTTTGGTAACATCGAATCGCGCCACAATACCCAAACTTACGGGCCAAGTCTCCGCGCACGATTTGCAACGGCCCGGTGGCTTTTTTGGGTCGCTGAATCTCGAACCGCTGGGGATCAATCTCGACGAGTTTCGGGCGCGCCGTCGCCGCGGTGAGCATCGCATCATCTGCCGCCAGCATACTCGTGCAGCGTTCTTCCTGCGGAAAGACCAGCGCCTCCGTGCGGCCCACCAATGCTGGTGCTAGCCCATCGAGGCATCCTGCATGAAATAACAGATCACAATCGGTGAACCAGACCCAATCTGCCGTGCTCGTCGTCGCCGCCCGGTGACGTCCAATCGCTCGACGCATCAATTCCGCGCGGGGCATCGATTGCCAATTCCACGCCACATTAGGCACCGTCTTGCCGGCAAAAAACTCCAGTAAATCGACCGTGCCCTTATCCTCCGGACAATAACAGACGGTCATGATCAACTTCACCTTACTCGGTGGATTCGTCACCACGGAGCTCAGCTGATAGGCGAGCATGTGTGAGTAGTTCCAACAGTGGCTCACCACTTCCACCTCGAGAGGATCACGTACCTCGGGGCTTTCCGCCTGCGCCTTTTTCATATCCGGCACCCACCAGCTCGCCGGCAAACGTAGTCCTGGCGCCAGACGATAAAACGTCAGCGCAAGGCGAGTGCGCCAATTGGGGGTCGGGGTTGAAGAATCCACTGCGTCCATCGCGATGATTGGTCCGCAGTTAAGCGGAAGCCTTTGACCGACCGCAAGCTCCCCCGTCGCGAACCTTTGGAGCGACGCTATGATTGTCCCAGCACATCGCGAACCTCGTGAAGCGTGAGTTCCAACGCGCCTCGATTAGCCTGGTGCCAATCCCGGCCGCATTTGCCCAGTCGCTCGCGCTCAACCGAGTCTCCCACCAATTCCCCCACCACCTTGGTTAATTCCGCTTCGTCCCTCACTTGTCGTGCCGCGCCGCTGGCAACGAGTCCACTCGCGATCGCTCGAAAGTTCGCCATCACCGGCCCAAAGATTAATGCCCGGCCAAGTCCCGCCGCCTCGACCGGCGTCTGTCCATCTCGGTGCGGTGGCAGGCTCCGGCCCACAAAAACAATGTCTGCGACCTGGGTTAGTTTTTGCAGCTCACCCGTCGTGTCGGCGATGCACACGTCCAGCGGGCCATCCACGGGATCCCGTGAACGCAGAGCATACCGGACACCGCTCGCGGCCACCGCCGCTTCAACGTCCCCTCGGCGTTCCGCATGTCGGGGCACCAAAAGCAATCGAACCGGATCACCCGCAATCTCGCGCACGTGCTGCCAGACTTTGAGCAAAGCCACTTCTTCACCGGGCCAGGTTGAAGCGGCCAATAAAACCAGATCCTCTTCCGCAAACCCCAAACTCGCTTTCAGTTCTGCCACTTCGGCGGCTGTCACTTGGTTGATCACGAGATCAACTTTGATATTGCCGGTGACCGTGACCTGATCCGACCGAAACCCTAACGCTCGGAACCGATTCGCATCCGCCTCCGAAGATGCGAGCAATCGGGTCAGCCCACCCAAGACCGGCGACAACAGTGCTCGCACCCCGCTCATCCGTCGGAAACTGCGATCACTCATGCGGGCATTCATGCAAACGACCGGCACACCCCGACGCTTCGCTTGAGTAAGATGCTCCGGCCACCACTCACCTTCGGTTAACAACATCAGATCTGGGTCAAGACGATCCCATGCCTTCGTTACCCAAGGCCAAAAATCGACCGGAAAATACCCCAGCAATAAAACCCGGTCACCATACCGCTCTTCGGCGATTTTTTGGCTCGTGATCGTCGTGGTGGTGAGCACGACCTCGACCCCACTGTCATCGAGCAACGCATCAATGATAGGTCGCGCGGCCAAAAACTCCCCCACACTCACCGCCTGAATCCACACCCGTTTGATCCCGGGAGATTTTGGCGGCAAATCCGGCATACTACCCATGCGCTGACCATACGACGACTTCGCCCCTGTGCGGCCCCGTGATCTCCACAGATAGATCGGACCAATCACCAGCAACAGCGGGATGAACAAGATTCGATAAAACCACATGATCAGAAACATTCTCGGCGAGCGAAAAGATTGAACATCGGCAACACAACCTCACATGCGACTTCTCCCGGCCCATTTTGAATCACCACCTCCCTCGTTCAGGAGCTTGTGTCGCACTGGCAGGATCTCCTAGCCTCTAAAACAGCCATGCTTTTGCGACACCTCACCGCCCCAGCCGATGATCGTTGAAACCTATCGCAAGCATCGCCTCGGTTTCGCATCTCCTCTCGGAGACGAGTCCCGTGACCAGTTCATCGACCACTTGAGGAAACCCGCCTCTGCTTCAACCGATCCATTGCGCGGGCGCGCTCAAGTCGATTTCCTCCACCTGCCAGAATGGGGGAACCTCGTGGTGAAACACTATATGCGCGGCGGATTGATGCGGCACTTTTCCCAACGCCACCATTTCCGGGGGCGCGCCTCGCGCGGCGAACTCGAGTTTCGCACGCTGCAGTCCCTCCACGCCGCCGGCTTACCTGTCCCCCAACCGTTGGGCTGGGCTGAAAGCGGCCGACTATTGGTGCAGACCTGGCTCTTTCTTGCTGAGATCCCCAGAGCCAACACCTTAGCCCAAATCGCCCAAGATGACACCGCTCAGGCCGTTTCGCTCCTGCCTGAGGTGGGGCGTCTCATCGATCTGCTCGTCGATCAAGAGATCCATCACGTCGATCTCCACCCCGGCAATATCTTGGTCGATGAACAGCAGAAGCTTTACCTCATCGACTTCGATAAAGCCGCGCACGTCACCACCGAGGGATCCGAGCTACGTGACCGTCACTACCGCCGTTGGAACCGCGCGATCGCCAAACATCAGCTCCCCAGCAACCTCAATTTATCTCAATCACCAGCGACAACTTAGGTGAAAATCACCTCACCGCCCCGCTCGACTCTTTCAAATCACCCGCTGAATCGTTCCCCTCACTGGAACCGATTCCTTTTTCAGCTCTCCAATAACTCTTCATGAAGTCTCCCCTCAACCTCCCCCGCTTCGTCCGATCTCTCGGGATTCTCTGCCTCGGGGCGCTCTTTTCAGCGTCACTGACCGCCGCCCCCACCTTCACTCACGAGTCCAGCGATCTGCCGGTCGATGAAACCGTGCGCTACGGCAGCCTCTCCAACGGCCTGCGCTACGCCCTCAAAACCAACCAAGAGCCACGTGATCGCACCGCGCTACGTCTGCTGGTGGAAGCCGGTTCGCTCCAAGAAAAGGAAAGCCAACTCGGCCTCGCCCATTTCCTCGAGCACATGGCGTTCAACGGGAGTGAGAATTACGAACCCGGCACGCTCATCGAGTTCTTCCAGCGCATGGGTATGAGCTTTGGGGGCGACACCAATGCCTTCACTAGCTTCGACCGCACCGTTTACATGGTCGATCTGCCCGACTCGACCGACGACAATATGGAAGAAGGCCTGCAGGTCTTTCGCGACTACGCCGGCGGCATGTTGCTTCTCGAAGAAGAAATCGATCGTGAACGGGGAATCGTGCTCTCCGAAAAACGCACCCGCGACTCTGTTGAATGGCGCTCCTTTCTCGCCGAACTCGACTTCTTCTACGGTGACACCCGCATCGCGCACCGCCTCCCCATCGGCACCGAAGAAATTCTCACCAACTCTACTCGCGAGGATTTTGTCGACTTCTACGACACCTGGTATCGGCCCGAAAAAATGACCATCGTCGCCGTCGGTGATTTCGACATCGACGATCTCGAAAAGAAGATCACCAACGCGTTTTCCGATCTCACCGCGCGCGGACCCGCTCGCAACGAGCCACCCACCGACACCGTCGCCACGGTGGAAGGTATTCACGTTTTGCATCACGCTGAGTCTGAAGCCGGCAATGTCACCGTCGGCATCCAGACCGTCGCGCCCTACACCGAAGAAGAAGACACTGCGGCCAATCGCATCAAAGACCTGCCCCGTGATCTCGCATTCTCCATATTCAACCGGCGGATCTCGGAAATAGCCAAATCCGAAGGAGCTCCGTTCATCGGAGGCGGAGGCAGAGCCGGGTCATTCTACCAAGTCGCCGAAAACGTTTCGGTGGAACTCAGTTCCCAAACCGACCGTTGGCAGGAAGCACTTGCGGTAGCGGAAAACGAACTGCGTCGCGCGCTCCAATTTGGTTTCCAATCCGCCGAACTCCGCGAAGTCGCCGCCGGGATGCGTAACGGTCTCGAACAAGCAGTCCGCCGCTCCCCCACCCGTCGCTCTTCCAGTTTGGCTATGGGTATTCTCTCTGCCGTCGCCGACGAAACCGTCTTCACCACACCCCAGTCATCCTTCGACCTATTCATGCCTGCACTCGACGAAGTGACGATTGATGCCTGCAACCAAGCCTTCCGCGACGCCTGGTCCAGCGAGCACCGCTTCATCACCGTTGTCGGTAATACGGGCGATACCGTTGGCCCGGATGCCGACACCCTGATCGCGGGCATCTTTGCCCGCGCTACCGACGTCGCTCTCGAGCCACCCGCAGAAATCGAAGAGGCCGCGTGGGCCTACACGGACTTCGGTCCCGCCGGAGACATTTACAAAAAGGAATACATCGAAGATCTCGATATCACGTTGGTTGAATTTTCCAATCGGGTGCGCCTCAACCTTAAGAAAACCGACTATTCAGCCGAGAGTATCAGCATGAGCATTCGGATCGGCAGTGGACTCCTCACCGAACCGACCGCGCTAGAAGGCCTCGGCGTCTATGTCTCCAATACTTTCAATCAAGGAGGCCTCGGCGCCCACTCCGCCGATGAGCTTCGGCGCATCCTTGCCGGACGCAATGTGGGTGCTGGATTCGGCGTAGGCGAAGACGCGTTCAACCTTTCGGGACGGACCACCCCCGACGACTTGCTACTCCAACTGCAACTCGCCGCCGCCTATATTGTTGATCCGGGATTTCGACCCGAGGCCGATCGCCAGATGCGTAAAGCTATCACCCAATACTACGATCGCCTCGCCCACATCCCTCAAGGGCCGCTCCAAACCGAAGTGCCTCGACTCCTCGCTAGTGGTGACACCCGATTCGGCCTCCCCGATGAGTCCGTGCTCGATCAGCGCAATCTGGGAGAAGCTCGCGACTGGCTCGTGCCTCATTTGCAATCCGACGCCATCGAGATCGCTATCGTAGGTGACCTCGATATCGACGAGACCATCGCTGCTGTTGCCGAGACCTTTGGCGCCCTAGCTCCACGCAAATCGCGCGCTGAATACGCCAATCGCCGCGATGTCAGTTTCCCGGCCAAGCCCTTCGACAAGGAATATCGGGTTCCTACCGAAATCCCCAAGGCGATCGTATCCCTACACTGGCCAACTGACGACGGTATGGAGGTCCACACCGACCGCCGACTGCGAGTCCTCGGAAATATTCTCGGTGATCGTCTACGCCTCAAAATCCGCGAAGAGTTGGGCGACTCCTACAGTCCCAATGCAGGCAGTAGCACGAGCGGGACCTATCCTGGTTATGGATCGATCCAAGCATCCGTCACCGTCGATCCCGAGCAGACCAAACGCGTCGCTAAGGTCGTCCGAGAACTCGCCGACGAATTGGCTCGCAAGGGAACCAACGAAGACGAGTTAAAGCGTGCCATCCAACCCATCTTGACGGGCCTACGTGAAAGCGAACGCACCAACGGATATTGGTTGGGAGCGGTCCTCAGCCAGGCGCAGGAGCAACCGCAACGGCTCGATTGGGCCCGCTCCCGCTACGACGACAACGAAGCAATCACGATCGAAGAGATCAACGATCTCGCCGACCAATACCTTCGCGACAAACAAGCCTTCCAGATCATCTCCCGCCCGGAGTAATTTAAGCGGCAACGCCTAATTTCAACTTCAAGCCGCTTGGTTCGCCAGCGGCTTGAAGCGCGTCCAGAGCAGCTTAAATCCCGGCTGTATCCAAGCCTTAGCGACATCGGCGAAGACCAAAATCGTCATGATTTGGAGCAACGGATAAGCGGGCGCAAAGGCCGCCGGATAAAGGTTCTCAAACGCCATCGTGTGCACGAGAAAGCTTATCACCAACTCGGCCAATGCAGTGGCTAATACCGCTACGGCGAGCCACGTGCTCCAACTCCAAGTGCGCCTCACCGTCGCTTCCACCACCCGCACGACCAACAGTCCAAACGCGACCCAGAAGAGCACTTCAAATTTTCCGCGCAGACCGTTCGAGATGCTCCGCAAGCGATCAATTTTCAGCCGGTTGAGTTCGATTTGATCCGGCTTATGAAAGTAGGTCGCCCTGGGGGCGGGGCTCAGGTTGTCGTAACAGAGATCAACGAATGGTCGGATCTCGTCATCAGAGCCGGTGCTCCCCGGCACGATCGTTTCGAAACGCGTCAGATTCATCGCCTCTCCCAGATACCTCCGCCATTCAGCACGCATCGCCACGCCATAGTCCTCATGCCACCGGGGCAAAAAGCCAGAGCGAGGTCCGACCGATTCAAGCCTTCCGTCGTCACACGCTGCGTTCACCTCAGCCGCCAGTCGTTCGGAGAAGTCGATAAACGCTTGCGGATTTGTCGCGTGCCCCGCCGCGGCAATGGCGTCACGCAGCGCCCAATGAAACCAACCGGTCATGTAGAATCGCGCGTCGGTCGGGTGCTTTTCGGTCTCCATCCACTTATCTGCAATGGGGCCCGATTCGAGGTGCGGCCGCAGTTCGTCAAACGCCGGGCTGTGAGGGTAAATCGCGGCGCGAGCTTCTGGATTAGACTGCACATAGCCCCAATCCGGACCGATTTTGACCCGAGACAATGCGCCCACCGCATCCGCAAAAGACTCAGCCTTAAAATCGACGGTGCCCGACCATCCGTAATGAGCGCGATTTTGCGCTGAAATCCACCAACCAGGAACAGCCGAAGCCACCAAGATGAGAACCGCTAAGCCCCCGGTTTCGATTCGCTTGATCTTTCCCTCGCGCCACGTCACCGCCGTCAATGCTGCACCCGAGAGGAGAAGCATGGGCGCGATCCAAATACCCTCTTCCCGAGTGAGTTGAAATACGCCCAAAGCCGCTCCGGTCGCCAGCGCCCAAAAGCCGCGAATCGGGCGACCCGCATCGCGCCGCAAACACAGCGCAATCACTCCCGCGATCACCAACAGCGCCAACGGAACCGTGAGATGTTGCCGCAACAATCGAGTCATCGTTTCGCCTTCGTAAGTCAGTGGATTGTAGACCAGAAAACTAAATGCTAGAAACCGAGCCCAACCCGCTTGAATCACAGGCTTGAGTGCCCAAACTACGGCCACACATCCGGCGACATAGAGCAGTTGCTGGGTGAGTGCGAGTGGCAGACCCGCCCAAAAGTTAACCGCGATAAATAACGGATACGCCGGCCCCTTGGAGAGCGTAAGTTGATCGTAAGGGCCAAACCACTCCCCCCGCACAACATGCGTTGCGAGTTTCATGAACAACCCGTCATCATGATGCGCGTTGCTAATCGCAAAGATGTGCTGGCTCCGTAAAAGCGACAGTTTGTAAGCAGCCAGAATTGCCCCAGCAAACCACCACCAATTGCGACGAATCCAAGCGATCATGATTCCTCTTCGTTGAGGTTGGACCACTCGAACTGAAATAGGGGCAGCATCATGAGGAGCCCGACAACCGTGAGCCCTAAGACCGAATACCCCGCGACATCGTGCACGGTGCCTTCGATGGCTTCGTGTCCATAATTGTAGACCCAGGACGTGAGAAATAAGCTGCGGATCAGGTTAGTCAAAAACGCGAAAGCCATCGCCGCGACCACCAACACAATTTTCTTCCAGAGTTTATCCAGGAACACTGCCGCTAAGAACGAACCCGCAAACAAACAGGCGGTTAGTGAACGAATTCCTGAGCAGGCCTGCTCCACCCCAACACGATTATCACCGCCATCGGCGAGCGGCGGCAACACGAGCACGTTGCCCTCCCGCTGCAGCGGCAATCCCAGCACGTCGAACGTGAAGAATACGACCGTGATCACTTTATTTAGCAGAAACAGGCTCAGTTGGTTTTCGATCACCGAAACCATCGGAGCCGAAACGAGCCAAACCAAAGCTGGAAACAAAAACAACGTCGTCAATTTCACGCGGTCATCGCCTAATAAACCAACCCGCGCGGGATTCTCGGTTTCAGGTGAATTGACGAATAACAGGCTAAGCACAATTGCCCCTATTCCCATGGCAAGAGCAAGTGATCCAGGGTACGACGGTCCCGCACCCGCCCGATAAAATGCCCCGAGCAGGAACATCAATGCCACTCCTAGCATCGCGCCGAAAACGAGTAGATTCAATACCCACTTTTGCCAGCCCGATGCTCGCGGGCTGTTCGATCCACCACACGTCGAAATCGCGGCAATGATATCGGGCCGGCGCTCATGCACTATGAACAGAACGAAAACCGGCACCAACCAGCCGAATCCATAATCCTCGCGATTGGTCCACCAGTGCGAATGATCCCATCCGACAAACGCCATGAACCCGGCGCTCAAAAATAGCGTCAGGAGAGACGGTAATGTCAGGGCCTCTACCCCGCGGTTCCAGTAGGACTTCAGCATGAAAGCCGCAGACTTTCACCCTGTCTCTTATACACATCTGACGCTGCCGACGACTCCTTACGTGTAG
>CAJXQX010000015.1 GCA_913058185.1 uncultured Verrucomicrobiota bacterium | reverse complement strand
GATCAGCCTCGGTCTCGTGGGCTCGGAGATGTGTATAAGAGACAGGTCTTTGGGTTGGGCGGCTCGGAGGTTCAGGCCACTACCAGGATCGAACAAATGCAGTTTGGCCGGATCGAATTGTAATGAAACCCTATCTCTAGGGCGATGGGCCGACGTTGGGGCCACGCGGGCAATGAAGCTGGTCGCGCCGGTGTTCAGATAAAGGTAGGTCTCGGCGCCTATGGGTTCGGCAATTTCCAAGGAGATCGTGATCGCATCGGTGGAATCCTCGGACACCTCGGTTATGTTCTCGGGGCGAATGCCCAAAACAATCGGTTGGTCACTTCGGTCGGCCGCGATCGCGGACATCGATGGCGGCAGCGGAACGCTGATGGCGTGTTCGGCCGAGTTCTCTTCATGGAAGATCCAGCCGTCATTTTGAGCGGCGAGCCGGCCAGTGAAAAGGTTCATGGGCGGAGACCCGATGAAACTCGCGACGTAGAGATTGGCGGGGGTGTTGTAGAGATCCAATGGCTCATCGACCTGCATGATCACCCCATCCTTCATCACGCAGATACGGTTACCCATGGTCATCGCTTCAATCTGATCGTGGGTGACGTAGATCATGGTCGCGTCGAGTTTGGCGTGGAGACGGGATATCTCCGTGCGAGTCGCAACCCGCATCTTGGCGTCGAGTTTCGAAAGTGGTTCGTCGAACAAGAACACCTTGGGCTTACGCACGATGGCACGACCAACCGCCACACGTTGGCGCTGACCACCGGAAAGGGCCTTGGGTTTACGCTCGAGCAGCTCGGACAGGCCCAGCATGTCGGCGGCTTCTTGCACGCGGGACCTCGTTTACGACCTGATCATCGATGGCGATGGACCCGGCAGTGATGTCCTCGAGTCCTGCGATCATGCGCAGGGTGGTGGATTTGCCGCAGCCCGAAGGCCCGACCAACACCATGAACTCACGGTCACGGATTTCGAGGTCGATTCCTTTCACCGCCGTGAACGCCGGATTCTTTTTGTCCGTTGGCGGGTAGGTTTTGACGAGATTTTCTAGGACGACGCGGGCCATGATGAGTAAAGAGAACGGGTGGCGGAATTCGCGGGATTGGTTAGGGCTGCCAGGGAACCTGACCGGCTTCTTGAATATGGAGACGGAGCTGACTGATGAGCTTGTTCGCAATCGGGCCCTGGGCGGGTAACGGATTTTTCTCGTAGGGATCTTCCTCCAGATTGACGAGCTGCATCGGCTCGAACGAAGTGTTTTGGGTGAGTTTCCACGGCCCTTGGCGGATGGCGTAGTAGGCACGTCCTTGGAAGCGATTACCTCCTTCGCGGCGCACCCAAATCATGGTACGATCGGGATCGCCTGATCTATTTTCGAGCCAAACAGAGCTGAGATCCTGCCCATCGATCTGATGATCAATGTCCACGCCCGCAATGCGGCCGAGCGTGGGAAAAAAATCCATGGTCATGCCGGGCACGTCGGAGCGTTTTACCGGAATCTGACCCGGCCAGACCACGCAAGTGGGGACGCGAATGCCGCCTTCCCAGTGGTCTTGTTTGCCGCCGCGCCAAGGCGTGTTGAGCGCGCCGTGCGGGATTGAACCTCCATTGTCGGAAGAGAACACGATGATCGTTTCTTCATCGATGCCGGCGGAACCCACGGCATCGATGACTCGGCCGAGGTGGTGATCGAGGTGCTCAACAAAGGCGACGTTGATGGCGCGTAGTTCGGTGAGGTGCGGTTCGCGCTTTTTAACCCGAGCGATCCAGTCGTCCGGCGGTTGAATGGGGAAATGAGGCGCATTGTAAGCGAGGTAGAGAAAGAACGGTTTATCGTCGGGGCGAGTAGCGTGGTCGTCGATGTAGTCGATGGCCCAGTCCGAAAAGATCTCGGTAGCATGACCGGGGGGATCGATGGTGTCTTCGTTGAGGCGCATCCAATTGATGTCACCACGCAGATGGGTCCAGTAGTCGTCCATCATATCGCCGAGGAAACCGTGAAAAAAATCGAAACCCCGGTGGTTCGGGATATTGGGCGCTTCGTAACCCAAGTGCCATTTGCCGACCATACCGGTGTGATAGCCGCCGGTGCGGAGCATATCGGGCAGGGTGGTCGTGGCGGGATCAAAGTAGCCCCACGAGTTTTCCGCGTTTTGGCGAATCACGCCCGGAGCCCCAATTTTGTCGGGGTATTGTCCGGTCAGCAGTGAAGCGCGCGTTGGCGTGCAGACGGTGCAGTTGGAATAGAACTGATCGAAGCGCATCCCTCGGCCCATGAGTTTGTCAATTTCAGGGGTGAGCGTCGAAGAGGCTCCATAGCTCGAGAGGTCCCCGTATCCAAGGTCGTCGGCTAGGATCACGATGATGTTGGGTCGGGATGCGGCACTGAGAGAGGTGCAAATAAAACCGAGAAGGCAGCAGAGTCGGGGTAAGCTCATGGGGTGATTTGGAGTGAGGGGTTATGCCATCATGGATCTGATCCGATGGGAAAAGCTAAATGTAGTGCCAGATGCAGGCTCGGTTCCGTAGTTGGTCTTGAAGTGGCCTGCGAGTTATTGTGTTAATGAAACACCCCCAACTATGGCGATGAAATCTACCTCTCTGTTTCTTTTTAGCTTAGCAATCTGTGTTTCGGCCGCCACTGCGGCGCCGCCGAATGTCGTCGTATTCCTCGCGGATGATGCCGGTTGGGGCGATTACAGTTTCTCCGGCAATGAGCAGATCTCGACGCCCAACATCGACTCCATCGCCGAGCGCGGGGTTTCACTGGACCGTTTTTTTGTGAGTTCGGTCTGCTCGCCGACTCGCGCGGAGTTTTTGACCGGGCGTTATCATCCGCCCCGCGACTGCCCTGAAACATCCCGCAGTCCACCACGACACGTGCCCGATCGGTTTCGATGAGATAACATGAGCCGGTGACCTCGCCACCCGCCGCTCCGTTGATTGTAATTTTCATAAGGTGCCTCATCTGCTGGCGTCAGGGTGGCGGGGGCCTCCGCCGAGGTAGGGCTGCGCGTCGAAATCGTAACTATGTTTAGGGCTTTCGCGGGGATCGGCGGTTTTTACGAGATCACGGGTGAGGCGAATCGCGTGCGTGTCCTTGATGCCTTTGTAGGCCGGGTCACCCGCGACGTTGTGGAGCTGGTCGGGATCTTTCGCTAAGTCGTAGAGTTCCTCCGCTGGCCGTTTGCCGAAGCTCAACTCCCAGGCTTGGCGGTGCTCGTCGTCATCGTCCTTGTGATCGACCATGTAGGTCTTGGTCGGACCGTTGTCGGTATCACCATACCACGTGCCTAGTAAGGCCGCGTTCTCCCAGTCAGGGGTGCCATTGGGCCAGCGTTCGGGGGTGTAGTTTCGAATGTAGAGGAATCCGGGTGTGCGCAGCGCGCGTGATGGGTAGCCGCCCATATCGGGCGCTTGTTGGCTGGGCACGTGACGCTCTTTGCCGGCTAGGACGTAGGGGCGCAGGGCGGATTCATCTCCTTCCAAGATTGCCGGTAGCAGGTTTTTACCGGTCATGGGCTGATAACGTTTTACGCCGGCGGCGGCGAGAAATGTGGGAGCGAGATCGGTCAATGAAACGAAACCCTGAAACACTTGTTTAGAATTCACACTCTTGGGCCAACGAATAGCGAGAGGCACGCGGGTGCCGCTGTCGTAGAGGTTACTTTTGCAACGCGGGAAGGGCATGCCGTGGTCACCGGTGATCACGACGATCGTATTGTCGGTTTCGCCGATCTCTTCGAGTTGTTTGAGTGCCTTGGCGACGTCGGAATCGAAGCGCTCAACCTCAAAGTAGTAGTCCGCCACGTCGCTGCGGATTTCGTCTGAATCGGGGTAGTGTCCGAAGAGTTTAACTTTCGAAATATCCATGCCTTTTGCTGCTCCCGATCCGAGTTCGTATTGTCGGTGAGGGTCGCTGGCGCCGAGCCAGAAGAAGAAGGGTTTGTCATCGTCACGCTGAGCCAGAAATTCAGGGAAACCCTTCTTGTAGACCTTGCCTGCGGGGTGGTCGTTTTTCCATTTCCCGGATAGTTTTCCGGGTCCCCAAGATTTCCGCCATGATCCGGTTTCGTATCCGGCGTCTTCCAAAAGATGAGGAAAGGTTTCGAGTGATTCGTTTAGGGTGCTCCAGAGGTTGGCGCCGGGCCCGAGTCGCCAGTGGTATTGGCCGGTGAGGATGGCGTTGCGCGAAGGGGTGCACGACGGTGATGAGATGTAGGCGTTGTGAAATAGGGCGCCTTCGTTCGCGACCTGATCGAACGCCGGGGTCTGCACGACGGTGTCGTTGGCGTAGATCGAGGCGTGGGGCCAACCCCAGTCATCAGCGATGCAGAAGAGGATGTTGGGTCGGCCATCGGCGTTGGCGGCGTGAACTACGGAAGCGGCGCTAAGCACAACGAGGGTTAGAATGAACAAGGGTATACTCATGAGGTTTAAAAGAGAAAAATACCAATGTAGAGCTGACGGTGGCCGGTTGGCGACGAGACAATTTCAAAAAACGACCGTCCGCGGGTTCGATGTCGGGCATAAAGCCCGACTTGCTGGGTCAGGATTCTGGACACCAATAGCTAGGATCTTGAAGTGGTTTGGAATCCGGTGTGGTGTGATCGCCATGCTGTTTAGTGACTACCCCCTACGTTCGTCTCGTCTGCTTAAGTTTGGATGTGCTCTGCTGATTGTGGCGTTTGCCGCTACGGCCGGTTTGGACGCAAAACCCAAGAATGTGCTCTTCATCATTTCGGATGACTTGAACTGCAACATCGGTGCTTACGGTCATCCGCTGGTGAAGACGCCGCATCTCGATCAACTGGCGCGCGATGGCATGTTGTTTGAGAATGCCTACACCAATTTCCCCGTGTGTGGCCAGTCCCGGTCCAGTTTTCTCACGGGCCTTTATCCCGAGCAGAATGGCGTCGTCCATCTGCGCCAGTTGATCCGCGATCATGTGCCGGACGTGATAACGATGCCGCAACATTTTCAGCAACAGGGTTACACCTCGGTGCGCGTCGGGAAGCTTTACCACTATGACAACCCGCTCGGGGTCGGCAGTAATGGCCACGATGACCCCGCTTCATGGGATGTGCGGGTGAGCCCCTACGGTCGCGACCGGATTGAAGAAGATAAGATTTGGTCGGTTACGCCGGGCCGGTTTGGCGCGTCGATGAGTTGGCACGCGGCAGAGGGAACGGATGACGAGCAGACCGACGGTATGGTGGCGAAGGAGTCGATCCGTGCGCTCGAGTATTTTGCCGAGACCGAAAAGCCTTTTTTCCTCGGCGTGGGTTTCTATCGGCCGCACACACCTTTCGTCGCTCCGAAGAAATACTTCGACCTCTACGATCCGAGTGAGATCGAAATCCCGCGCGTCCCAACCGGTTATTTGGACACATTGCCCGCGCCAGCGGTGAAGTCGATTCACAGTCGGAAGCACGAGATCGGTTTGTCCGATGAGATTAAGCGGAAATCAATCCATGCCTACTACGCCAGTATCTCCTTTATGGACGCTCAGGTAGGGCGAGTCTTGCAGGCCTTGGATGAGCTCGGTCTGCGTGATGATACGATTGTTCTCTTCACCTCCGACCACGGATATCACATGGGTGAACACGACTATTTTCAGAAATCGACCCTGTTTGAAGATGCTGACCGCGTGCCGCTCATTGTTTCGACACCCGATATGAAAACCCGCGGTGAATTCACTCAAGCGATGGTCGAGATGGTCGACTTTTATCGCACGCTCAGTGATCTTGCGGAGGTAAAATCACCCGTCGATTACATCCAAGGAGAGAGCTTCGCGGGAGTGATAGATAACCCCGAATTCTCGCCGCGTCCTGACACCATCACCCAGCTTATAAATGGCTACTCGCTCCGCACCCCGCGTTATCGTTTTACCCAATGGACGGACACCCCGGGTCTCTCCACCGAGTTGTATGATCGCCTGAGCGATCCGGCGGAAATGGTGAATCTCGCAACCGACCCAGTTTATGCCGATGTCGTTTCCCAACTGAGTGCTCGATTGGAAGAGCGCGTTGCGAATATCACAACGCCCGTCGATGGATTGAAATTCACCCCACCCACCGATCCCAAGTTCCGCGGATACTCGCGCGATCAATTGGTCGAGCTCGGGCTGGCTGGTGAAGCGCAAGCGACGTGGGCCCCACCGGCTGCGCGATAGGTTGAAACGGCGGTTTCGGCGAAACCGCCCTACCTTGCGTTTAGGAGAATTTGGTAGGGAGTGCTCGCCGAGCGCGCCGTTCACGCCCGACAACTCCTAGCGCTTTTTCTTAACGGCGGCGGAGAACCAGTCGTCGTTGATCGAAGCGTTGCGATCGCGGCCTGCCGGTGGGCGATTGCCGCCACCGGAATTACTCCGCGATTGGTTGGGTCGTCCTCCCCCGTTCGAGCCGCGCGCTGGTCGTTCTCCGCCGGGCTTGGCTCCGATCTCGGGATTGCTGCGCATGGACAGGGCTATGCGGTTACGGGGGAGATCGATTTCGACCACGGTCACTGAAACTTTTTGGCCGGGTTTGACGTGTTGGCTTGGGTCTTTGAAGAAGGTGTCGGCGAGCTGACTCACGTGGACGAGGCCGTCTTGATGCACGCCGACGTCGACAAAGGCTCCGAAGGCAGTGACGTTGGTCACGATGCCGGGCAGTCTCATGCCGGTTTTCAAATCCTCGGGGTTGTTGATCCCGTCGGTGAAGGAAAATGCCTCGAATTGTTCACGGGGATCGCGCCCTGGTTTGGAGAGCTCGGTGACGATGTCTTCGAGCGTGGGCAGTCCGACTTCATCTGAAACGTAGTCCTCAAGTTTAATGCGCGCGCGCAGTTTCGAATCGGCGATGAGGTCGGCGACGGTCACGCCGAGATCGGCCGCCATTTTTGCGACGAGGTCATAACGTTCCGGATGGACCGCAGAGGCATCGAGAGGATGCACGGAGTCGCGGATGCGGAGGAACCCCGCCGCTTGTTGAAATGCCATCGGTCCGAGGCGGGGCACGTCGAGCAACTCGGTGCGGGTTCTGAACGGACCCTCTTCGTCGCGGCGAGCCACGATGGCAGCGGCGGTGCTGCTGTTGAGGCCGGAAACGTAGGCGAGCAACTGGCGTGAGGCGGTGTTGAGTTCGACCCCAACCCCATTCACCGAACTGACCACGGTGTCGTCGAGAGAGCGTTTGAGCGCGTGCGCATCGACGTCGTGTTGGTATTGGCCTACCCCGATTGATTTGGGATCAAGCTTCACCAATTCGGCGAGTGGATCCATCAGGCGGCGACCAATCGAAACCGCGCCACGCACGGTGATGTCGTGGTCGGGGAATTCTTCCCTAGCGACCGCAGAGGCTGAGTAGATCGAAGCGCCGGATTCGTTGACGAGGACGACGGGAATGGCGGGCGGTAGTTTGAGACCTTTGATGAAGGCTTCGGTCTCGCGGCCGGCCGTACCGTTGCCGATGGCGATGGCCTCGACTTTGAAGAAATCGATGAAGCCGCGCACCTTTTCGGCGGATTCAGCCTCGTGGCGATCGGGAAAGATCACGTCGTGGTGGAGCAACTTGCCCTGTTGATCGAGCAGCACGGTTTTGCAGCCGGTGCGGAAACCTGGGTCGATGGCCATGACGGCCTTTTGGCCGAGGGGCGACGCGAGCAGAAGCTCTCGAATGTTATCGGCGAAAACTTTGATCGCGTCGGTGTCGGCGCGTTTCTTGGAGCCGAGACGCATCTCCGTTTCCATGGCGGGAAAGAGCAGTCGTTTGGCCGCGTCCTGAGTGGCGAGCCGCATCTGTTGGGCGGTGGGGGTGGTTCCGCCGGTGACGTAGAGGCGGTCAAGCTCAGCTAAGGCGAGTTCTTCGTCGGACAGTTTCACGCGCATCATGAGCATACCCTCTTTTTCGCCCCGGCGCATGGCCAAGATACGGTGGGAAGGTGCCTTGGCGAAGGACTCGGACCACCCAAAGTAGTCCTTAAATTTGGATGCTTCCTCTTCTTTCCCGTAGAGAACTTTGGAAGAGACCACACTTTGTTCCTCATAGAGCCCACGTATCTTGGTGCGGGCGGTCGCGTCATCGCTGATGCGCTCGGCTATGATGTCGCGGGCGCCGGCCAAGACGTCTTCGACCGTTTCCAGCGTGTTGGTCTTGGTCTCGTGAGAGACGGAGTTGCCGACGAAGGCTTCGGCCGCTGCCACCGGATCGAACGTGGGGTCCTGCGACCAGAGTGATTCGGAAAGGGGTTCTAGGCCGAGCTCCTTGGCGATGGTGGCTCGAGTGCGTTTCTTGGGGCGAAACGGGAGGTAGATATCCTCGAGCTGGGTGAGAGTGGTCGCGGCATTGAGTGTTTTCTCAAGTTCCGCCGCCAACAGGCCGCGATCTTTCAGTCCCGCCAGGATGCTCGTCCGCCGGGAGTCGAGGGAGGCCAGCGCTTCCATCCGATCGCGGATAGCGGTCACGACGACTTCGTCGAGCGAGCCGGTGACCTCCTTGCGGTAGCGGGCGATAAAGGGAACCGTCGCTCCTTCCAATAGTAGCTGCGCGGTGGCAGCGACCTGAGCGATGGTGACATCGAGCTCAGCGGCAATTTGAAGGATGTGATCGGGGTTCGGAGTATCGGCCATGGAGGTGAAAACGGACGAGCAGAAAGGCTCTCCGTCACGGCTCAAGGCCAAACCGATTTTTAGTTCATTTCGACGCCACGGACCGGCCAGAGTTGATGTATCCGGAAGGGTTGAGGTAGGGACGGACCGCTGGGCCGTCCGCAGTGTGCAGGAAATCTGGTTGCGACGAGTTAGGCTGATTTACGTTATGTCGGCGTCCTCCTTCGCGAAGGCGATGGTAACGGAATCGGCACGGCTCAGGGCTCGGACGGCCCAGCGGTCCGTCCCTACCTTTTCGGAGGGGCGTTTACCGCTATTATCAATTTTAGACGAGCTATACTACGGCCGTAGCACGGTGGTCACGGTCGCGGCCAGCACCGGCTTCGCACAGCGCAGAGCGACTCGTATCGGGTGCGGTGTCTGGTTGATGGTATCTTCTTCGAATTCGAGATCAGCACCGTCGATGGAGATATCAGCGTGAAGTGTGGTCGGTCCGTCGACCAAAGTGACCCTATGCTCTGAAATACTGGCTTTGCCGAAGGATATGAGCGCCGATTCGAATTCGGCTGGCTCGGAAAACTCTACCCGGTCGATCACCGTTACGCTGCCTTCGCCGCGGCGATCGTAGATGAATTCGCGTTCGAGGGAACGCAGGCTGGGCACGTCGTAGGCGCGGCGCAGGTCGAAGACCACGCGGTCAACATCGTCGGTGAATTCGGTTTCGAGCACACTAGATTGCCACTCGGGTCCGGCCTCTTGGAGTTGGCCGGCGACGCGGGGCACGGGATGACCGTAAGAGTTGAGTAACTGGCTTTCGTAACGTTGGAGGCTGAAGGTGCGAAAGCTGTAGATCTCGAGTCCGGGATCCACGATTAGCGCACGCCCGTCGAGGATGACAGTGAAGGTGCCGAGGTCGTTGTGATTGTGGTTCACGCCGTTGTGACCGCCGAGCAACGTTGCGGACAACTTACGTTTGGTTTTTGATCCAGGACGGGCGATGAGCAGCGATGAATCCTTGAACCAATTCCGTAGTTCGACGGGTCGTTTGGTTGCGCGAGGAGCCCGGGGGGCGATGGTGTGGAACATCCAAAGAATCGCCTGCGCCAGATAGGCGAGCTTTCCGGAGTTTAAGGCGTCAGGGGGATTGGCAATCGGCTGGGATTCGTCGGTCGGTGCGCCGCGGCGATTGTCTAACCAAAATTGAGCCCAGAAGACGGGTTGGGCGCCGAGTCGGCAGTCGGCATAGGTCGGGAACAGTCCGGGTTGGATCTCGACCCGTTCAGGATACAGCGCGACTCGGGACATCTTCGGTTCGTCGAAGAGATCGACGAGGCCGTTGGTGCCGAGGCGAAACATCTCGGAGATAAAAATGTAGTTAGCGACGCCGTAGGACCAGTAGCTCACGCCCTCGGTGCAGAATCCATCGGAGTTAAAACTCTCGCGGAAGTATTTGACGAGCATCTCTCCGGTGGCGAACCACCAGGCGCGTTCTTCCGCGGGCAACAGTGCGGCGGCGGCTTGCACCATGCAGGCGAGGTTGACCGAGTTCCAGTTGTGGGTGACCTCCACCCACCAGTAAACGTCCTCACCGCTCTCAAGCCGTTTGCGTAAAGGGTGAAAGGCGCGGCGATCGACCTCGGCGCGAATGTCGCGGACGAGGCCAGCATCGAGTCGCGAGCCCAGAATGTAGACGGTGTGACCGAGCTGGGCGGAGTAGTGGGCGGTGACGAGATCGATTTCGATCGTATCGCCATTTAGGTTACGCCGTTCGAGATCGTTGTTGGGGTGCACCCAGGAACTGAGCTTGGTCAGATTTCTAAAATCGGAAGCAATGACGTCGAGAAACTCGCCTTCGTCGAAGATGGCTTCGGCTAACAAAAACACGCCTTGGCGTTCGCGCACGAGCGGCAGGACGGTGTTGATTTTGGTAACGGACTCGGTCTCCAGACAATCGATGTATGTCGCGTCGTTGTAGTCCGGCCAACCCATGGCAACGAGCTCACGGGCACGGGCCAGAATCTGGTGGCCAAATACATCGTCTTGCCAGTGAGACCACGCCGCGCGGTCAGTGACGGGTGGGGCAAAATCGAAGTTTTCGTCGGGCAGGATCTGCTGCCAGGCCTTCACGCGTTCCGGACTCGCGTAGTAACGTTCGCCCGCGGGAATTTTGAAATTGAAGTCAAGAGCACCCATGTCGGAACCGTGATGCCAAAGCATCCGTGAATGCAAGGACCGGTGGCGATGAATTGCCGTGGTCGAAGCTTGCGTGCGGGGGAGGGTTGTGGCTTTCTGGAAAAACCGAATCGCGATGAATTTTCATTCCCCAAAATCCGACCCCACTTTGAATCGCCGGTCATGGTTTAAGCGTGCTGGTGCATCGCTCATCGGACTCGCGATCGGGTCTCGCCTCACGGCGGATGCACCCGTCGCAACTCCTCCCAAAGCGTCGACTTCGAAGGTCCACGGCACGCGTCGCAAACCGATACCTCAGCCGGGGATCAACCACGGTTTCGACGAAGGATTCTTTTAGTCGCCGTCGTTGGCGTGGGTGAGGGATTCGCGAAGTGCGCGGCGGGCGGCTCGATCGACCTGAGCGAAGACGCGTTGCAACGCAGTCGAGCGACCGGTGGGCGGTCTCACCGAGACCGCTGCTCCATCCGGCATGGCCACTCTACCGTTGGCGCGCTCGGCGAGCACGCCCTAACTCGGAAATGAGGTGTGTTTCTTCGGGGCGCAAAAGGATGAAACCGGCGAGCAAGCCCTACCTCAGAGATAATTCGTCGCGCAAAGCACGCCGCGCGGCTTGATCCACGCGGGTAAAGGTTTGTTGGGGCAAGGACGATGAAACGTTGCTTGTATGACCCGCCAATTTGACGACGGAAAACTGCCACCGATCCCAGCTGCGATAGAATGCACGATACAGGGTGTGGTTATTCAGAGGGCGTCCCGCTTTGGATTTAAAATCGGTCTGCTCCAGCCGCTCACGGCGATCGAGTAATCCGGCGATGGTTTGAGAATCCGTATAGACCGTCGCGTTGTTGGCGTCGTCGCCGACTTCGGCCAAAGCCCAGAGGAAGGCGGATAACTCGAGGCGCGCGGCGGAGGTCGCTTCGAATCGTTTGGTCACGATTTCTTCGATGGCAGGCGGTTGTGTGCGATGGGTATCGCGGTCGGCGAAATACGCCGCGAATCCGACTCCGGTCGGCGGGTGCGCGCTGCCGTCGGTGAAAAGAGCAAGGGCTCCCACGGTGGTTTAGCGCGAGCCGCGCTGGTTCCGGTCCACTTGACGCCAACTGAATGATCTCGGTTCTGCATCAAACGCTGGTTTGTCGGGAGCAGGCTCGGGTCTTTTGGGCGGCGCGCTTCTGGGTTTAACTGACGGCTTCGGTCTTGCCGAGGGCTGCGGTCGGGGCGCGGCTTTCGGCTGCGGGGTGGGCCCGGGGTCGTTGAGCGGTTGCCCGGGGGCGAGGCCAGCAGCTTCGCGGAGCTTATCCTTCTTACTCTTACGTTTTCCCTTCACGCCTCCGGAGGCCGGCTGGGCCGGGGCTACGACCATGGTGGGTTCGAAGCCCGGGATCTGTTCGCGCGGGATGGGAGTCTCGTGCCGTTTCTCGATGAGTTGAAAATGGGCGAACGTCGCGGCGCTGACGAAGCTGATCGCCTCACCGGATTCGCCAGCCCGGCCGGTGCGACCGATGCGATGGGTGTAGACGATCGCGGATCGCGGCAGGTCGTAGTTTAGGACGACCGGTAACTGATCGAAGTCGAGACCGCGGGCGGCGAGATCGGTCGCGACCAATACGGTGATTTTGCCTTCGTTGAATTCGGCGAGGGTGCGGGTGCGAGCACCTTGGCTGAGCTCGCCATGTAATTCCCCAGCTTCGATTCCCAGGCCGCGGAGCTTTTCCGCGATGTGGCCGGTGGAGTATTTGGTGGCGACAAAAACCAATACGCGTGCCCAGTCGTTTTCGATGATGAGGTGGTACAGCAGTTGGGTGCGACGGGGAGAGTCGACTTCGATGGCCCGCTCGGTGATGTCGGGGGTGTTCTCCGGACCGGAATCAATTTCAATGTGATGCGGTTCGTGGAGCAGCTCGTTGGCCAGGGCGGTGACCTCATCGGGAAATGTAGCGGAGAAGAGCAGATTCTGGCGACGGCCGGGCAGGAGACTCAGGATGCGGCCGAGTTCTTTGGAAAATCCCAGCGCGAACAATTGGTCGGCTTCGTCGAGCACGAGGGTTTCGACGGCGTCGAGTTTCAGGGCGTTCTTGTCGACGAGGTCGAGGAGACGACCGGGTGTCGCGATCATGATATCGGCGCCACCGCGGAGATCCATCATCTGGGGATTGATCGAGACTCCGCCGACGGCGGTGATGATCTTTGGCGCCGTGGTGAGGTGTTGGCCGTAATCCTGAAAGGCTTCCGCGACTTGGGCGGCGAGTTCGCGGGTGGGGACCAGAACGAGGATGGAGAGGGTTCGGCCCGCGGGGCGGGTTTGTTCGCCGAGGTGTTGGAGGATCGGCAGGGCGAAGGCGGCGGTTTTGCCGGACCCCGTTTGGGCCTGAGCCCAAACGTCGCCTCCTCGCAAGATAGTGGGTATGGCCTCCGCTTGCACTGGCGTGGGCATGACGTAGTGCCGCGCGGTGAGAGCGCGGGTTAGAGGGGCTGAAAGTCCGAGAGCGGAAAACGGCATATCCTGACGATGACGGGTGTTGACCCGGTTTGGAACCCCCAAGTTTAGGGATGGGGACGCAGTGCGTTGCGAAAACTGCAATGAGACCCAATCTTTCGGGCATAAAGTCCGCCCGCGAACCGTTTAACGTGAAGATCTACCGAGCTCTATTCGTATGAGGGTGGACCCCTAGGGTGAAGCTATAAAAGCTATCCCAATGTTGAGAACCTTGGTGGCCATGGGGCTGATATGTGCGGGGAGTGCGAAATTGTTTGGTCATGAGCACGGTCACGACTCCGCGATCTCGGTGCAGGAGCGGTTGGGGTATCCGGCAGATGCGAAATTGTTGATCATCCACGCCGATGATTTGGGCCTGTCGCACTCCAAGAACGTAGCCACGATTGAGGCAATGCGGGAAGGGGTGGTGACCTCCGCCAGTGTGATGATGCCGACGCCGTGGGTGGCGGAAGCGCTGGAGCTTTCGCAGGCCCATCCGGAGTTGGATCTGGGCGTTTACCTGACTCTCACGGCGGAGTGGAAGCATTACAAATGGGGGCCTCTGCTGGGGGCGGATGATGTGCCGAGTCTGGTCTCGGTCGATTGAGTGTTTCACGACAACGTTCCAGCGTTTGCCGCGGCGGCAAACGTTGCGGAAGTGGAGGCGGAGGTGCGGGCCCAAATCGAGCGTGCGCTGGAACAGGGTTTTGATGTGACGCATCTCGATGGTCACATGGGGGTGATGTTGGCGACGGACGAATTGGCCGCGTTGTATTTACGGATCGGAAACGAGTATCGGTTGCCGATTCGCGTTCATGCGCATCACGGAGTAAACGTGGTCGATGTTGAGCTCCAATCGAGGCTGGCCGCTTATCCGTTAGGTTACACGGCGATAGACGGCGCTCCGCCGGACTCTTACCCGCAGGGGATGAAGGCGTATTACAACGATGCCCTCAGGAATCTAAAGCCAGGTCTGAACCTGCTGGTATTGCATCTGGGTTATGATGACCCGGAGATGCGGGCCATCACCGTGGAGCATCCGCTGCGGGGGGCGGAGTGGCGCGAGATCGATTATGAATGGGCCATGAGTCCGGAAACCTGGGCAATCATTGAGAAGGAGGGAATCATCCTCATCGACAACCGGGCGCTGCGCGACTTGTTGCGACCGAAACCGGCACGGTGAAGTCGGTAGGAATGGTGATTGAATCTGAGACCAAACGTTTGATCTTAGAGGCATGGGTGATGCGACCTTTCGATTTAGGCTGAGAGGCAGCCTGCTGGGCCTGCAGTTTCTGTTCGTCGCGTTCGGCGCCTTGGTGTTGGTGCCGCTCCTGACCGGGCTTGATCCCAATGTAGCGCTATTCACTGCCGGAGCGGGGACCCTGCTGTTTCAGGTGATCAATCGAAGTCAGGTGCCGCCGGTATTTTTAGCGTCCTCTTTTGCCTTTATCGCACCGATTGCCCACGGTATCTCCACCTGGGGCGTCGCCGAGACACTTTCCGGATTGGTCGCGGCGGGGCTTGGTTATGTGCTGCTGAGTATGGCGATCAGTCGGTTTGGCACCGACTTCGTGCATCGCTTGCTCCCTCCGATTGTGGTGGGTCCCGTGATCGCTTCCATCGGACTGTTACTCGCTCCGGTCGCCGTCAATATGGCGATAGGCCGCACCGGCGATGGGGGCGTGGAACTGGTCCCTAGATCGCAGGCTCTCATTGTCTCCGGACTGGCTCTAGCAGTGACAATAGTAGTGATGTTGAAGGGCAATGGAATGGCGCGACTTTTATCGATCCTCTGTGGCGTGGGAGCGGGTTATGGAGCGGCGCTGATGATGGGGTTGGTCGATTTTTCGGCGGTGGCCACGGCGCCTGTGCTGGCGTTCCCGGAGTTTGTTACCCCCAAGCTCAACTGGCACGCGGTGCTATTTATGCTGCCGGTGGCGATCGCTCCAGCGGTGGAGCACATCGGAGACATTCTCGCGATCAGTCGGATAACTGGGGTGGATTATTTCAAGAAACCGGGGCTCCGGAAAACGATCTTGGGCGATGGTCTGGCGACCTCCCTCGCGGCGCTGTTGGGCGGACCACCGAATACAACTTACTCGGAGGTGACAGGAGCTGTGGCGGTGACCCGGGCCTATAACCCCGCGATCATGACTTGGGCGGCGTTGTTTGCGATCGTGTTCGCATTCTCTGGTAAGCTCGGTGCGTTGCTCGCAACCGTTCCGGTTCCCGTGATGGGCGGAATATTGATCCTGTTGTTTGGTATCATCGCGTCGGTCGGATTGCAGACTTTGGTGAAAGCGGAGGTCGATCTGGGACAGCCTCGTAACATGATCATCGTGTCTTTGATCCTCGTTTCCGCACTAGGAGGACTTTCGATCGAAGGGGCTGGGATCGCTTTGAGCGGAATCGGTCTGGGTGCCGTGGTAGGCATTCTGCTCAATCTCCTGCTCCCGAGGACAATGGTAGAGTAGGCTGAACTGTCGGGCTTTAAGCCCGACAGTTTCAGCTGCCTCTCGGCCAATCTAGCACCAAATCCAATCCGTAGCTTGCACCGCGCTCCAATCCATCGCCCGTTGAAGACATGTCAGTTCCGATCGAAAAAACACCCGACCGATTTAGCGAAGCTCCCATTTCTCGTCTGATTGGATTCGAGGTGGAACCCGCAGGTGAGGGTGACCCCACCGTGGTGGCGCTCGAGGCCGGTGAGAAGCATGCCAATCCGATGGGCCGCGTGCACGGTGGGGTGATCAGTGCGCTGGCGGATGCCGCGATGGGCACGGCTTACGGGCGGGTATTGTTGGAGTCGGAGGACTTTTCGACGATCGAGCTGAAGGTGAATTTTATGCGCCCCGTGAAATTCGGACGAATCGTGGCGACAGCTCGGATCGTGCAACGCGGACTGCGGATCGGGTTTCTGGACTGTGAAATCCATAATGGACGCGGGCAGCTCGTCGCGACGGGAACGTGCACCTGCATGACTATCAGCGCGTAAACAGATTTTTTGAAATATGTCCTTTTGACGCCGGGCCAACTCGGCATGATAGGGAGTTGAGTTTATGATGACTGTTCGGATGAAAATTGTACGATCGATCGTGGGAGCTGTTCTGGGGCTCTCTCTCACGGGGTGCTCGGTGAAGAACTTCGCGATCAAAGAAATCGCATCCTCCTTGGCTGAAGGCTCGGGCAGTGCGTTCGCCCAAGAGGGGGACATTAAATTCGCGGGTCAGGCGATCCCGTTCAGCTTAAAGCTGGTGGAGTCGCTTTTGGCGGCCCAGCCAGACAATCCGGATCTATTGCTCGCGGCCTCGTCGGGGTATACCCAATACGGCAAAGGGTGGGTGGAGCAGCCGGCAGATTTCGCGGCGGAGGACGATTATTTCGCCGCCCAGGCTCAATATAAGCGGGCGGTGGCGTTTTACCTGCGGGCTTACGAGTATGGTTTGAGTGGGCTGGAGGCGAAGCACCCCGGGTTTCGAGCGGGTTTCCAGGATGATATTGATACGGTGCTTAGGCAGTTGGAGCCGGCCGACGTCGATCTGGCCTATTGGACGGCAGCGGCTTTGGGGTCGGCTATCTCGCATAGCCGCACCGATCCGGAGTGGTTAGCGCAGTTGCCGGCAGTGAATGCTCTGGCGGATCGAGCATTGGAGTTGGAGCCTGAATGGGGACTGGGCGCGATTCATGAACTGATGATCACACTGAAAGCGGCCGGCACGGGTGATCCGGCTCTGATTCGCGAAATGGTGATGACGCACTTTCATGAAGCAGTGCGTATTTCGGGCGGGGCGAGCGCGAGTGCTTTGGTGAATCTGGCGGAGGCCGTGAGTATTCAAGACCAAGACCGAGCGGGATATGAAGACCTGCTGGGCCAGGCGCTGGCGATCGATGCGGATGCGCACCCGGATAATCGTCTGGCGATCCTGATCTCCCAACAACGGGCGGAGTGGTTGTTGGGGCGGGTTGATGATCTCTTTCTAGAATGATGGCTGTATTCTTTAGATTATGATGAACCGAATTTTTATGCGTCGAGTATTAGGAATGCTGGTGCTGGCGGGACTCGTGAGCGCTCTGCCTCTCGCGGCGCGGCAGGCTCGGGTAAAACTTGCTACCCTGGCTCCGAAGGGCACGTCGTTTCACCTGATCCTCCAAGAGATGGGGCAGGCCTGGCGCGAGGCACCCGATGGCGGCGTGCGGCTAACAATTTTCACGGATGGTACCATGGGTGGTGAAGGCGACGTGGTGCGTCGCATTGGGCTCGGGCAGCTGCAGGCCGGATTACTCACGACTTCTGGGCTGACCGAAATCGATCTTAGTGTGGGCGGACTTCAGAATATTCCGATGGCCTATCATTCGTATGAGGAAGTCGAATACGTGCGCGATCGATTGGGATCGAAATACGAAAAGATTTTCGCGGATAAAGGTTATATAATTCTGGGATGGTTCGATACCGGTTGGGTCAAGATTTTTTCCAAGGAACCGCTTGAGCGACCCGAAGACATGCGCGGAGGGAAGGTCTTTATCGTGCCAGGTAGTCCGGGAGCGCTGGAGGTTGCGCGCTCGATCGGCACACAGCCGGTGGAACTGGAACCGACGGATGTGTTGGTGAGTTTACAGACTGGTCTGGTGAATATCGCACCAGCCCCACCGATTTATGCGCTAGCCGCGCAGTTTTATCAGCCCGCACCTTACATGCTGGATGTGAATTGGCTGCCGCTATCGGGGGCGATCGTGATGAGTCAAAAGAGCTGGGATCGGCTGACCGAAGGGCAGCGTGAAGTCGTCAAAACCAGTGCGACCGCCGCGGGTCGAAAACTGACCGACCGAGCTCGTGTTGAGATGCAGGAGTCGATCGACGCGATGGTGAAACGGGGCCTGAAAGTGCAACCGATTGACGGGGAACTGCAGGAAACGTGGACTACGTTTGGCGTAGGATTACATCCGCAGATCCGGGGTGGCGTCGTGCCGGAAGTGGAATTCGACGAGATCATACGCTTGCTCAAGGAATACCGAGACTCGAATGGTGGCTGATTCGGATTCTGCTACGAGCGAGCATGTTACGGCACCAGCTAAGGCTGCGGTCGTGGCCGAGAATCGGTTTTGGCGAATCATTCATGGTGGTGAAGATGTGCTGCTGGCGGTCGCCTTGGCGGGGATCCTGGTGGTGCCCTTGCTGGAGATGGTGCTGCGGTCATTTTTTGAATCGGGACTGATCGGCGGTAATGCACTGACGCAGCACTTCACTTTATTGGTGAGCATGCTGGGTGGGGCCGTCGCGGCGCGGCAGGCCCGTTTGCTGACGTTGTCGCAAGGCTTCGCCGGGTTGCCATCACCGTGGGGAAAAATCTGCGAGGTGCTGCGGGTAGGAATCTCGGCGGGTGTTTGTGGGCTGCTGGCATGGGCGAGTTGGAAGTTCTTGTTGTTTGAAAAAGGGGGAGGGAAAGTGATCGCTTATGGTGTGCCGGTTTGGGTGGCGCTGATCGCCCTGGCGGGTGGCTTCGCGATCGTGGCTTTGCGGTTGGTGCGGAATGTAGGCACCGATTGGTGGATGCGAGCAGCGGCCGTGGCGGTGGCGGCGGTGATTGGCTGGTATGTGCTGCACTATTCGGTGGAGCCCGAAACCTGGACGCCTGCGATCGTCTTGTTGGTGTTGGTATTGATCAGTGGTGTCTTGGGTGCGCCAATTTTTACCCTGTTGGGTGGTGCCGCGGTGTTTTTGTTTTGGGGTTCATGGAACCCGTTGGAGTCCGTGGCGCTGTCGCACTACAGTCTGTCGACCAACCCGACGATTCCAGCGCTGCCACTGTTTACGTTGGCGGGTTATTTTTTAGCAGAAGGTGGCACGTCGGCCCGGATGGTTCGGCTATTGAAAGCGCTGACCGGAGACATGCGGGCAGGGCCGGCGATCGTCACGGTGATTGCGTGTGCCTTCTTCACGTCGCTCACCGGTGCCTCGGGCGTGACCATTTTGGCGCTGGGCGGACTTATCGTGCCGTTCCTGACCGAGGCGCGTTATAGTGAACGCGCTTCGATCGGACTACTCACGGGATCTGGTTCGATTGGCATGCTGTTCGCGCCGTGTTTGCCCCTGATCCTTTACGCGATCGTGGCGCAGGTTGAAATCAAGACGATGTTCCTAGCGGGAATCGGTCCGGGGCTGTTGCTGGCTGCAGCGACTGTCGCGTGGGCGACCTGCACCCGGCCGAAGGCGACGGAGGTCGGTCCACGTTGGACTTTTGACGGCAAGGAAGCCTGGACGGCCTTCTGGGATGCGAAGTGGGAGTTGTTGATTCCAGTGGTGAGTCTTGGCGGGATCTTCAGTGGTCTTGCGACTCCGGTCGAGGCGGCGGCTCTCACCGCTCTTTATGCACTGCTCACCCAGACGTTGATTTATCGCGATCTGAAGTGGGGGAAGCTGATGGGGGTGATGCGCGAGTGCGGCCTGTTGATCGGTGGCGTGTTGTTGATTCTGGGAGTAGCCCAAGGACTCACCAATTACCTCGTGGACGCTGAAGTGCCGTCGCTACTGGTGGATTATGTGACGGAGCACGTGACCTCAAAAACCGTGTTCTTGCTCTGCCTCGTCGTGATCCTGTTGCTGCTGGGCTGCATGATGGACGTGTTTTCCGCGATCATCATTGTAGTGCCCTTGCTGGTGCCACTCGGGATCGCCTACGAAATAGATCCCATTCACCTCGGTATTCTGTTTCTAGCGAATCTTGGACTCGGATTCCTCACTCCGCCTGTAGGCATGAACCTTTTCATCTCCTCCTACCGATTCAACAAACCGATGGGCGAAGTGCTGAAAGCCTCGCTACCGTATTTCGGCCTCCAATTTGGTACCGTCATCATCATCACCTTCTGGCCCGCGCTCACCCTCTTCCTAACCTAACGGGGTCAGGTCGTGTTTTATAGATTATTTTTGCTCAGAATCCGGTAGATACTCGGACCAACTCTCTGGAGCGGGCGCGATGGCGGAAATGTCCTTTCCGTCTTCCGGATGGCGGAATCTGAGTTCTCGAGCGTGAAGTCCAAAGAAATTTGGCAACTCACCGTCGCCGTAGAGAGAGTCACCCATGATCGGGTGGCCCGAATCAGCGCAGTGAACTCTGGCTTGGTGGGTGCGGCCGGTCTTTAGCAGGAGTTCCAGCCAGGATCGCTGGTTTTTCTGGTCGTGAGCCAATACCCGGAACGAAGTCCGAGCTGGTTTGCCGTTCTCTGCGCAAACCGTCGTGCGCCCTCGAGTTGAAGTAGTGAGACGATTTTCGATAAGATTTTGCTGTTTGGGCCAAATGCCTCGGGTGATGGCCCAATAGGATTTCCTGAATTGGCGATTTTCGAACATATGAGCCAATTCGCGCGTGAAGCGCTTGTTCTTGCGCAGGAGAATCGCGCCCGAAGTCAATTTATCGAGACGGTGACAGCACCAGACCTGTTTCCCCAGAGACTCGCTCACCACTGCTTCGAGATCTCGGTCCTGTGCGTCGCCTCCCTCACTCAAAATCCCCGATGGTTTGTTCACCACCATTATATCTTTGTCCTGAAACAGCACTTCGATCTCAGAATCCATCATTCACCATGTGCGGCCCAAGGCCGGAACTTCAAGCCACACTTTAATTATATGGGGTCAGGTCGTGTTTTATATATTATTGCCAAGTAAGCCACACAGTGATCCTATCCGAAATGGCTAGAAAGCTCCGAATCCAATTTCCTGGTGCCATCTATCACGTTCTGAATCGAGGGAACTATAAGTCAGACATATTTGCAGATCAGGGAGCGGCTCATGCATTCGTCAAGACACTCGAGGAAGCGGTCGAGCGGTTCGGTTGGCGACTCGGGGCATACGTGGTGATGCGCAATCACTACCATCTGACATTTCAGACCCCGGAGCCAAATCTCTCGGCTGGCATGCATTGGCTGCAATGCACCTTTGCGACTCGGTTCAATCGGCTGCGGAACGAACGCGGGCATCTGTTTCAAGGACGTTACAAGGCGATCTTACTGGAAACGAATACTGATTGGGCGCGGGTTGCGGACTATATCCATTTGAATCCAGTTAGGGCCGGAATAGTAGCGCCAGACCAACTCACTCAATTTCGATGGAGTAGTTTGACTAGATATTCTAAAAGCCAGCGATTCAATGGATTATCATCTCTTGGCTGGCTTCAGATTCACGGATTACAGGATGTCGAGCAAGACTGGCTTAGGTATGCCGATATATTGCTCCAAAAGCACACCAACTCCTCTTCAGATACCAATGACGAACGAGTCGCTTTGACTTCGGGATGGGCGATTGGGTCGACTATTTGGAAAGAACAAACGCTCCAAGGTGCTTTGGCTGAAATGAAAGACTCCCCTCGATCGGAAGGACTACATCTCCCAAGGGAAATGTTGCAGATCAAATGGCGGCTCCGATTGGAGGAGGAGCTAAAGGAACTGTCAAAATCTGCTGAGGAATTGATGGCCGACCGAAAAAGTGCGGGATGGAAAGTTGCGTTGGCCGAACGACTGCAAAGGGAGACTGGGGCTTCCACAATTTGGTTAGCAGAATCACTTCATATGGGCCAGCCGAGTTCAGTGAGAGCTTACCTGTGGAAATATCGAAAAAATCATGGAAACACGACCTGACCCCGTTTTATAGAGGATTATTCGGATGATTAATGATGGGTATTGAGAAGTTGGGTAGTTTTTGGGTTAAATTTGGCTAATTGTCTCATTTTTGAGGATAAAATTGGATATTATGATGCATAAATGAGTTTTTGAGGTAATTTTAGGTCCAGAATTGTTGCAGAAACTGGGGTAAGTTCTTGAGGTGGGCAATCGTTCGACGTTGCGAATGTGGTTTTGGTGCGGCATTTGATAGAGATGCCGAATTTCAAGTTTCGTTTTAAACGTTCGAACCGTCGGTGGATTACTTTGGCCGGGGTTCTGATCGGGATCTTGGTTGGCGGGTGCGCCAGAACCGAACGGGCGGTGGATAGCGGGGTCCGCGATGGAATTCTCCATATCAACAATGGCACGGAGGTTCCTGATCTCGACCCCCATACGGTCACGGGGACGCCGGAATTTCATGTTATGGATGCCTTATTCGAAGGTTTGGTCGAACAGGACCCAACCACTCGAGAGATTCTGCCGGCTATTGCCACGGTTTGGGAGGTTTCGACGGATCTGTGCACCTACACATTTTCGCTGCGACCCACAGCGAAGTGGTCGAATGGTCGCCCGCTAACGGCGGATGATTTTGTGCGCAGTTACGAACGAGCGCTCAACCCGTTGCTGGGCGGTAACTATGCTTATCTGTTCGAGGTGCTGGATGGTGGTTCGGCTTACTCGCGCGGTGAGCTCACTGATTTTACGGCGGTCGGAGTCAAGGCAGTCGATGCCCACACTCTCGAGATCCGACTCGCTCATCCGGTGCCTTACTTTCTGTCGTTGCTGACTTATCCTTGTTGGCGGCCTCTACCCATCGACGTAATCGAGGAGCATGACGGTCTGCGGCGGCCCGGTAGTCGTTGGACTCGCGCGGGTAACCTGGTGAGCAGCGGCCCCTTCCAGCTTACACGTTGGGAGCAGAATCGCGTATTGGTGGTGGAGCGTAATCCGCACTACTGGGACGCGGAGACCGTCGGGTTAAACGCCATCCATTTCTATACGGTCGAGAGTTACGATACGGAGGAGCGGATGTTTAGGAGTGGGCAACTTCACATCACGCTTAACGTCCCTCTTACGAAACGAGAGACGTATCTAGCGATGGAGCACTCCCCATTGCGGGATGACCCTCTACTCGGAACGTATTTCTTTCGGTTTAATACCACTCGTGAACCCTTCGATGATCCGCGGGTGAGGCGGGCCCTCTCATTGGCCATCGATCGCGAAGCCATTGTGAACAAAGTGACGCGAGGCGGTCAGGCTCCGGCAGGAAGTTTTACGCCACCGAGTGTCGGTGGTTTTGAACCGACCCAGTTGGTGTCTTTTGATCCCGACGAGGCCCGCCGTTTGTTAGTTGAAGCGGGTTTCCCGGAGGGGCGTGGATTTCCAAATTCTGATCTGCTCTACAATACTTCTGAAAGTCATCGCACGATTGCGGAGGCGATTCAGCAGATGTGGAAGGTGGAGCTCGGAATCGATATCTCACTCTACAACCAGGAATGGAAGGTGTATCTTGATTCGCTCGACAGTTTGGACTTCGACGTGACGCGATCGGGGTGGACCGCGGTTTATGATGATGCGAACCAGTTCCTCGAGATTTTCGCGCCCGAAAACCCCAACAATCACACGGGATGGGCGGATTTGGCTTATCACGATTTATTGACTGCTTCGATGCGGGAATCCGACCCGAAACGCCGGCAAGAGACGCTGCAGCGTCTCGATGCTATGTTGATAGACCAAGGGGTGGTGGCGCCGATCTATCACTACACGAACAGCTACCTGATCGATCCCCGGGTTAAGAACTGGATCCCAGGTCCGTATGACAAACGGCTCTACAAATACGTTCGCTTGGAAGAGTAGTCGACTCGCGCAGGCGGTCTATTCTGCTGTCGATTGATACCGAGCAACCGCGGAGGCGTAAACCCGTGGAGCTTCTTCGGCGGAAGCGACGTTGATTTTCATGTCCTGCAATAACCCGTCTTTGAGACCGTAGATGCAGCCGTGGATCATGAGAAACTGACCGCGTGCCCACGCCTCCTGGACCGTTTCGGTCGAGCAAACATGAGCGACCTGCTCTATGACGTTTAGTTCGCAGAGTCGATCCTCTTGCGCTCCGGAGTCGGGCAAAGAACACAGACATTCGCGGTGAATGTCTTTCACCTTTTCGACATGACGTAGCCATTTGTCGGCCAATCCCACGCGTTCGCAGCGTAGTGCGGCTTTGACTCCGCCGCAGCCGTAGTGGCCGACGACCAATATGTGACGCACCTTGAGCACATCGACGGCAAATTGAATGACGGATGCGCAATTAAGGTCATCGGGATCAACCACATTGGCGATATTGCGGTGAACGAAGACCTCCCCCGGCTGTAGCCCGACAATCTGATTGGCCGTTACCCGGCTATCCGAGCATCCGATCCATAGGTATTCGGGCTTCTGCTGTTCGGAGAGTCGTTTGAAGAAGTCAGGATCATGCTTAGTGATCGAGTTAGCCCATTGGCGGTTCTGGGCAAAAAGGCGATTAAGGGCGTCCATGTGTTAGGCGAATGGTGGGGAAGAATACCCGGTCGCCAAGGCTAAGATGCAGGCTCGTTCTCGAGGCGATTGCGACGAACCCACCCATTTTTACCCGTCAGGTCGATCACCTGCACCCACGGGCCGACGGATTCGATGAGGTGGACAGAATCGCCGATTTGGACAGCGAGCTCGGCGGCGGAATAATTTCGAAGAGCAATCGCGGAGTTTGCGGACGCTTCGATCAAAAACCATTCAGTGGGGAAGTAACCGGAGACCCCGTGAACGTCGGTTCCTTCGAACCACCCAGGGTTATTTTCGTCGTGACGTTTGAAAGTAATTCGTTCCTCGGCGAGGACGCGGGGGGATTGGTCGAAAGAAGGCCCGTGGGCTCGAATACATTGACGCTCTGGTCCGGTGGCTGGTGGTCCTGGCCGCAAAATTTTACGCATCTTGAATCGGCGAAACGTTTCGCCAAATCGGACGACGTCCTCGATCTCGATGACGTCGTATCCGAGTCGGTTGAAAACGGGCCGACTCAGATAGCTGGCCTCGGTGCGGAGCACGGAAGAACCTGAATCACGTGCGATGGTCTCTAATTGTTCGTGAATTTTGGTGGCTAATCCGCGGCCCGCAAATTCACCGCTGGTGTAGAGAAAATCAAGGTGGTCTGGCGGAGTGAACACCGCGAACGCAACGGGGGCTCCACCAATTTCGGCGACCCGACAATGACCGGCAGTCAGTCGACGTCTAAATTCGTCAGGCTCATCACCGGGCCATCGTCGCCATGCAGCGATTTGGTCAGCGGTGTAGGCTCGAGGACCGAGCGTATCCACGGCGTCGATATGGATGGCCGCAAAGGACGGTAGGTCGGTATCGTTGGCGGGGCGGAAGACGATTTCATTCATTGGTCGGTAGGCATCTCGTCCAAGTATCCTTCGTCCCATGCAATGCCGCTGAATACACTCACGACCGCGGGATCGGCTTTATCACCGCCGTAGTATTTGCGCTTTGCCCACGAAAAGGCGCGTGACATGGAGTGGCCGGATTTACCGAGATCAAATGCGTCGGCGTTCCATGCGGTGATTCTATCGTCGGTTACACTGGGTCGGCTGATGAACCATGCTGCGACTGCCTGATCGTTGGTCGGGGAATTCCGGACGATGGCGATAAGGGTTTCCAAATCGATTTCGAAGAAGCGGAAAAATTCACCATCGGTTCCGAGCTTGTGACCGAAGAAAGGTTCGAAGTCTGCGTTCAGGTTTCCGTCGAGATGGAGCCGGGTCTTGTCGGTGAGTCGCGCTAGCCACATGCAATCCGCGATGCTGTCGTCCCAAGGGCGTCGTAGTGGGTTGTGGTTAGGCATCGAGATCCTTGATGAATGAAACCGTGCGATCTACTTCGCGAAAACCGAGCCGTTTATGGACGTGTTGGCTCAACACGTTTTCCAGTTCCGCGTCACTCGCGATTTCGCGGTAGCCGGCAGACCGGGCCCAATCACTAACGAAATCGATTAAGGCTCGGCCGACCTGTTTTCCGCGCCAAGCTTCGTCGACATACCAGCCCTCGAGATAGGGCACCACGTCATCGCGTGAGCCGGTAACGTGTTCGCGCCGAATACTTACTTCGGCAAATCCGAACGCATGATCGTTTTCATCCACGGCCAGAGCGACGGCACCTGGGGAGCGGCGATAAAGCTCTCGCTCAAGATTTAACCGTTCGATTGAGCAGTCAGGCCAGAGCGCAGCTCGAAGCCGTGACCAAGCCTCGTCACCCGTGCTGGTGGCGGCGCATATTTGAAAATCAGACACGGTGAAAGATCAGGTGCCGTAGAGGCGATCGCCGAAGTCACCCAGACCTGGCAAAATGTAACGCAGGTCGTTGAGTTCGCGGTCCACTGCGGCGGTGATGAGGGGTACATCGGGGTGGGAGGATTCAATCTCAGCAATACCCTCAGGCGAACTGACGATGGTCACGAGTCGCAGATCGGTAGCCCCTGCTTCCTTGATGACATTGAGGGCCTGCACGGCTGATCCGCCGGTGGCGAGCATGGGGTCGACGCAAAGCACGCGGCAGCCTTCCAAAGGCGGCAGCTTACAATAATAACTGCGAGCCTCCGCGGTGTCGTGATCTCGTTCCATGCCGACGTAACCGACACTCACCGAGGGAAACATATCGGTGTACGGTTGGAGCATGCCCAAGCCTGCGCGCAGAATAGGCACAACCACCAAACTCTGAGCCAATACCGGGGACTGCATGGGTTCGAGGGGGGTTTCGATCGATGCGTCTTGGGTCGGCAAATCCTTGGTCGCTTCGAGGGCGAGGAGCAGACCGATTTGATGACACAAGGTGCGGAATGTAGCGGGTTTGGTGGTGCGGTCCCGCAGGTGGGTAAGAATGTGGGAGGCGAGGGGATGTTGAAGCACGTGATGCATAGTGGACCAGGTGGGTTGGGGAATTATAGCAGACCGCGTTCGACCTTGTGAACGAGGATGGTGGCGAGTTTTTCGTGGAGCGCCTTGGGGCGTCCTTTCAGACCGGGCATTTGGGCGATCCAGGCGTAGACATTGGCTCGCAGTTCCGGCTGGAGGACAGGCGGGATTTTGCGCACGTTATCCAGTGCTTTGATGACGCGCTTGGAGAGTTCTTGCCCGACAGCTTCGGCGGTTTTTGATGCGTATTGACCAGATAGTCGCGTGGCGATACTGGGATTTTTCTTGAGAGTCTTTTGCTGTAACACGCGATAGTCGACCAGGCTGAGGGCCCGCACCACTTCAGTGCGGGGATAGAAACTGGCCATGAGATTCCAGGGATCTTTTTTCACGCTACCTTGGTCACCCGCGGCGCGCAAATCCGAGCGCAATAGGACCGATGGAATGTCGGCGAATTTCGCCAACATGAACTCGACGACGGTGCCACTATCGAGCTCCGTGCCATCAAAGTTGAAGACTGCTAAATCAGACTCGAACAACGACTCGATGTCCTGATCGCGGATGACGTGAGGGTTGAGGCCCCGCATCTCAAAATCCTGCGGCAGATGACATAGGTATTTGCCTTTCGATTGAGCGAAAATCGACTCCGCCAAGATGGCGTTGCCGGCGAGGTGTTTGATGTCGAAAAGCTCCCCGGCGAAATACACCGAGTAGGGACGAGAGGCAGAGGCAGATTTCTTTTTCACAAGGAGAGAAAGCGGAAGAGATGGAGATTAAATTACACCGCGGACTCAGCGGGGCAATTCACGACTGACGAGATGGGTGGTCAGGGTTGGAGGACGATCAGGTGTTGAGATTCACCGGGGAGGAAGGGGGTGGGTTTACCGGTTCGCCAATCCTCGTGACCTGCGCGGTAAAAGACGGAGAGAGGGTTGCCGCTTTGGCCGGAGGGGAGGTGCATGTAGCCGGACTCTTCTTCGCCGGGCGACACCGCGAATCGCATGGATGCGCCGTGGGTTGGGCGGGCAACTTTAGGCATGCGACCGTCGCCCGATTGTTGGTCGGGGTGCATGTTGAGGATCTTCGCCACAGAATTGGGCAGGAAGTGGGAAAACGGGTGACGCATGGCGAGGCGGTTGGTTTCGCCCCAAACGTATTCCTTCATCGAAGAACCGTCGTCGTCTATGGCCTCAAGGACTTGATCGACAGCGGATATTCTGAGGGCAGCCCAGGTCGCATGATCGGGGGCGAGAAGATGTTCGGGTTCGTCGCGGTGCAGCGCCCAAAGGGCCTCGTCGTATCGCAGGCGTTGGTAACGAAATGCGGGGTCACGACGACGGCATTTGGCGAAGATGGGTTCGAGCGTAGTGGCTGCTAAACGTGACTGCCATTCGCGCAGTATCCGGTAGGCGGCCGAATCGGTCGCGGCATGTCCGGACCAACTTTCTACTATTGTCAAAAGCTCTCCTCGTTCCTCTTCGTCGCGCTGCACTCCGGCCTCTTGCAGCGTGCGGATGAGGAGCTCCTGCCAGCGGGTGAGCCATTGGCCGCGATCGTCCAATTGGATTGCGAGCATGTCGGCGGGAGCAGCGTTGGGGTCGAGTACGGTGAGCGCGTCTCCGATCTGAGCGGCGCGAGAAGGGCCGTCATAACCCGCGTCGCCGAGCAAGGTGAGATCATCGCCAGAGACCTTACGTTGGTTGCCTGACCACAGCGGTTGATCGATGGATCCGCGCACGACTGGTCGCTCTGCCGAGGTCAGGTATCCGTCCCAACCGCGATCACTAAACGTCCAAGAAACGGGAAACTGTCCGTCGTAACCGAAACGCTTGGGCAACTTGCCGGTGAGGGTCCATGCTGTCTTTCCAGCGGTGTCTACCACGAACAGGTTTTGATTCGGCATACCGGATGTGCTGGCGATCGCGATGGCCTCGTCGACGGTGCTTGCGGTTGCTAAATTAAGCACATCGAAGTTGAGGGCGGCAGCATCGTGGAAGGTCCACTTATAGGCGAGGGATTTGCCCTTGGCCGTGCGCGCCACGATGGGACCGTGGATGGTCCAGGTAGAGAGCACTTCTTCGGTATCGCCGTCTTTTGAAGTTATCAGATCGATGTGTTCAGCGAACTCGATTGATGCGGCACCATGATGGTAGAGGATTTCGGGAGCGACCTGATTGAGGTCGATGGGAACAAGATCTCCGGTGTCGACCGTCGCATTGGTGAAGGACCAGGCGATGTTACCATTCGAGCCGATGATGATGCCGGGCACGCCGGGAAGGGAGACACCACTCACGCGATGCCTGCTTCCGTCGGTCCCGGGCCACTTTAGACACGCCCGATACCAGGTATTAGGAACCTGCAAATTAAGGTGAGGGTCGCCGGCGATGAGGCCCGCACCGGATGCCGTTGCTGCGCCACTGAGGGCCATGGCATTTGAGCCAAGGGTAGGCATTTCGGTTCGATCCCAAGCCAGCTCGGGTTCGGGTAATGGGCCACCATCGCGCAAGTCGATAAATGCGGGACTGGGTGGGGCGGGCAGCGGTTGAGCGCTGCCATCGAGCGCGCTGTCGTTCGGGCCGATGATAGGATTAAAAAACGCGACACCGGGGGCACCTAAAACATCATGTAAGGTGTTTAGGTTTCGTTCGTAATTGCCATGTGCGTCTTGGAGCTCGAGCACCATGGCGTAGAAGACGAGGCCGCAATCTGCGACGATCCAATTTCGCGGCTCGACGCGCAGGACGGCATATTCCCAAGGAGTTTTGGGCAAGGAGGCGAGGCCGTCGTTTACGCCGCGGGTGTAAGCTTCAAGCTCAGCCCGTTGGTCGGTGGGGAGGTTGTCGATGGCTTGTTCGGCGAGAGTGCGAAAGCGGTGCCCTACGGTGGAGCGATCGAGGTCAAAAGCGGCATCACCGAAGAGTTCGGACAATTCCCCCGCCGCGCGACGCCGGGAGAGATCCATTTGGAAGAATCGATCTTGGCCATGAGCGAAGCCGAGAGCCTGAGCGGCATCGAAACGATCGGCCGCCGTGATGGTGACGATGCCAGTGGCGTCACGCGCGATTTGAGCGGGAGCGGAAAGACCGGTTGTGGCGAATTCGCCGTCGAGGGGTGGCAGACTGGATTCAATGCGATTCCAGGTCCAAGCAAAGGCCAGCAGGACTAGGAATACGAAGAGGCAACCGATCAGGCCGGTCCGGCGAATCACGCGGGTATCTTTCATGCGAGGACCAGTCTCTGAACCAATGCGTTCACTTGTCGAGGTGCAGAATGTGGTTTCGAAATCATGGCTGCTTAACTCGTTGTGGTGATGTGATGGTGGGCGGCGGCGGTGATATTTTCGGGAGAATCCGCGACATTGCACCAAAGCGCGTCGCGGGGAGCGGGCACTTCGAGGGTGGCGAGTTGGAAGTCGAGTAGCGTCAACGGTATGGCGTGATCGGTGCAGGCAGCCATGCGGGCGGCGAGCAATTCCCGGTCGCCCTGGAGGAAGATCCACTTGAGTTGGCCCTCGGCTGGTTGGAGCCGTTCGCGATAGATTTCGCGCAACGCGGAGTAGGCGAGCACGATACCAGTGCCATTGAGAAGGTGCCCCTCAATCAGTTCGCGCAGGTGGTCGAGCCAGGGTTCACGGTCGGTGTCGCTGAGGGCGATGCCGTCGCCCATTTTGGCGATATTGCTCTCCGGGTGGTAATCCTCGGCGTCGGCGTAGCTGCAGCCAAGGCGTTCGGCGAGACTCTTTCCAATAGTTGACTTTCCGGTGCCAAAGACGCCCATCACGATGACGGCATGAGAATTGTTGGCGTTAGGCATAGAATGAGCGGATAGGACGATCTTCATCGATCTCGATGAGGTCGAAAAATGTGTGGATGCCTCGATTCGCCAAGCCGGATTTGGTCACGCGATCTTGGAGAAACTCCGATCGATCATCGTGCCAACCGAGTTTTTGGAGGAAAGCGCTCCAGACGGTGCAGTCGTGCTCGTTTCGGGATATGCCGGTTCCGAAACACCATGCCAAAATTGCCTCATCCGAGGCGCCGGAGAGCACCTTCGATTTGAGTTCGGCGTAATCGATACCGAGAAATGCGCCGGCTCGCTTGTCTAGTCCCACTCCGAGGGCGGCATGGAAATCTTCCGGAAGTTCACCGCGATCGTGCAGGCGAATCTTGTCGAACATCCGTCCGACGTAAACGAGTGAGCCAAGGGTATCGTGAGGACTGCGAAGTCCGGGAACAGCGGGCATAAGTTGGAAATGAAGAAGTGATCAGTTGCGCCGCAAATAGATCCAAGTGCAGACCGTGGCGGCGAAGAGCGTAGGAAGCACGATCCACCAAGGGTTGAAAGGCATCTGGTAGTTTTCGACCAACCAAAACGTGCCCCATGTTTTAAGACCGATCAGGAACCAACCGAGAACGATCCAGAACTCCGACCGTTTACTCCGTCCGACGGGCCGATGAATCTTCACCTCCTGGACAAAGGCACCTTCTGAGGAAATATCGGAACGACGGCGCAGAAATGGTAAGAGGTTGGCGAACATAGGAACCAGTCACGGTAGGAGGTTTCTCGCCTGAAGCAAAGCCGGAGGACAGGAAAATTCGACCGAGTGATGGGCCTCTGAAGCCAAACTGATTTACGGATAGGATTCACAACAATCTAAGCTTCAGAGGAAACATTTCCGCGTTTTTGGTGGTCGTAGAGGGAAATACTAAAAGTCATGAAAACTTCAAAACTATACATAATCCTCGGGCTTACGCTTGGTTGTATTTCGGCATCGGCTGCGAATGCGGTCGCCGTAAATTTTGTGGACTCGGATAAATTCACCGACTTCACCGCTACATCTGGAGTTCGTTCGACCTCGGCCAGCTTCGTAAAAGAGCTATCGAAGTTTATTTCTCGGAAAATGGAAGACCGGTTGCCGCCGGGATTTCGGGCGGAGGTTGTGATCACCGATGTGGATATGGCCGGCGAGTTTGAGCCCTGGCGCAGTAGCGGGTTTGATGATGTCCGCATCGTCAAAGATCTCTATCCCCCCAGAATCAACCTCAGTTTCCGCGTCGTCGATGAGGCTGGCGAATTGGTCATTCAAGGTGATCGCAAGCTGCGCGACTTGAATTTCATGTATTCAGTGCGTCCGTTGAATTCGGATCTGCTGCGTTATGAAAAGACCATTTTGTCGGACTGGATTCGTCGCGAGTTCCGAGAATCGGCGCTTACTTAAACGGATCGTTTGATTTGATACCGGCCGCGAACCCGCTAGGGTGGCGGCTGTTTTTGTTTTGAATACCCCTCCCGCCAAAAAATCGTCCCCCAGTTTGAACCGAGTAGATCGGTGGCTGTGGACGACTCGGATTTTCAAAACACGGGACTTGGCGGTGGCAGCCTGCCGGAGTGGCCGTATCAAAGTGGGGGATGTGGCGGCGAAGCCGGCGCGTGAGCTGAAGGCGGGCGAAACCGTGACGGTGCGCGATGGGCCGGACACGCGGATATTGGTCGTGCGAGATTTCCCAGTTTTACGGGTGGGCGCTAAGTTGGTGGCTGATTACCTCGAAGATAAGACTCCGCCAAAACCAAAACCCGAACAACAAATTGCCAGCGGTGAAGCCGGGTGGACGCGGGAGCGGGGGGCCGGGAGGCCGACCAAGCGTGACCGCCGTAGGCTCGTCGATGTGATCGATCAATCATGAGTGACGCTCCCGACATTTTCGCGAAATTCGAGACAGAGTTGGATGTGCGCCCTGACGACATCGATCTCTATCAACACGTTCACAGCACGCGTTATCTGGACTATGTGTTGGCCGCCCGCTTCACGCAGATGGAACGCGACTACGGGATGTCGATGCAGGAATTCACCGATCGCGGACTCGGCTGGTTCATGACGAGCTCGCAGGTGAATTATAAGCGCCCGCTCGGTTTGGGTGATCGGATGGTGGTGCGGTGTTGGATTGAATCGATTACGGAGCGAGGCTGTCGGGTGGGGTTTGAGATTGATCGTCTGCCTACCCGCAAACGATCTTGCGACGGCTTTTGCGATTACTCGTTGGTTGATTTAACCAGTGGGCGATCGGTCGCAATCCCGGACGACGTTCGCAAAAAATACAGCATTTGAACTTATGAATATCTCCTTACGACGACTCATTCTTTCACTCCTAGGGGTGACTTTGCTCGGCTTACTTCTGGCTGGTTGCGGCGGTCAATCCCCCTCGGCCAAAGGTAACATCCTGCATATGGCCAATGGCACTGAGCCGGCGGATCTCGATCCCCAAACGGTGACCGGTCGGCCGGAGAGCACGATATTGCGCACGTTAATTCAGGGATTAGTGAGGGATGATCCGAAGGGTGTGGCGCCCTTGCCGGGGCAGGCGGAATCGTGGGATGTCTCGGAGGACGGCAAGACTTACACGTTCCGTCTGCGCCCCGACGCGAAGTGGTCCAATGGGGACACGGTTACCGCTCAGGACTTTGTGGGCTCGTGGAAACGCATGCTCACGCCGTCACTGGGTTCGGAATACTCCTACCAACTTTACATTGTCGAAGGGGCTGAGGCCTACAATAAGGGCGAAACAACCGATTTCAACACGGTCGGCTTTCGCACCATCGATGAGCGCACCCTGACCGTGCAGTTGCGTAATCCAACGGCCTACTTCTTGAACCTGTTGTTGCACCAGAGTTGGTTCCCCGTGCACCTGCCGACCGTCGAAAAATTTGGTGGCCTCGAGAAGAAAGGCTCCCGCTGGACGCGTGCCGAGAATTACGTGGGCAACGGTCCGTTCATTCTGGCCGAGTGGAATCCGAATCAGCACATCGATGTCGTGCGGAGTCCCACCTACTGGGGAGCGGCGGACGTGAAAATTGATGGAGTGCGGTTCTATCCGATTGAGAATACGGACACGGAGGAACGCATGTTTCGCGCGGGCCAGCTAGATGTGACCAACGGCATGCCGTTGAACAAGATCGATGATTATCGGGAAAACCGGCAGGACGTCCTGCGTGTAGCGCCCTATTTGGCCGCCGCCTACTATAAAGTGAATGTCAATCGGCCGCAGTTGAAGGATCCGCGCGTGCGTCGAGCCCTCGCTTTGGCGATTGATCGGGTGGGGCTCACGAAGCAAGTCCTACGCGGAGCGAAGTTCCCCGCCTGGCATTTTTCACCCAAGATGTCCGGCTACGAACCTGCGGATACCTTCAAGGATGACGTGGAGGAGGCCCGGGCATTGCTCGCGGAGGCCATGGCAGATGCGGGGATCGCGGACGTTAAAGATTATCCACAGATCGAGATTCTTTACCCGACTTCGGATTCCGGTCGTATTGTCACGGAGGCCCTCCAGTCGATGTGGACGGCCAACCTAGGAATCGACGTGACGCTCTATAATCAAGAGTGGAAGGTCTATTTGGATTCTACGAATAATCAGGACTACGACGTGGCTTGGAGTGCATGGATCGGCGACTACGTGGACCCGATGAGCTTTCTCGATATGATGGTTACGGATGGCGGCAACAACCGCACGGGGTGGTCAAATACTCGTTACGATCAACTTATCCAGGACGTGCAATCGGTGCGCGATCCCGTCGAACGAGCGGAGTTGTTCTACGACATGGAGCGTATCATCGGTGAGGAGTGCCCTGTCATCCCCCTTTACTTCTATACGAGCGTGAATGCGGTCAGCACCGAGGTGAAAGGCTGGTATGACACGTTGCTAGATATCCACCCCTTGCACGATATCTGGCTCGAACGATCTGAATAAGCGGCTTCTCCATGAGGATTTACCGGTGTTATAGGTGGGTTTCACCTCCTATAGCCCCCTAGGATTGTTGTTGCATTTGGGTTTTTCCCGCTTGTGCTGGCCCTCGTTCGTTAGAAAAGCGTTAGTTAACAGGAACTGGTAGATCGTCGTTTGGGTTAGGCTTAGGTGATGATTTGAAACCCGATGGTCGGGAACGGACTGCAGGCAGACGAGTATCGACGAAAATCATCAACATTATGAGTAATTCCAAACTCTACGTAGGAAACATGTCCTTTAAAACTTCCGAAGACGAGCTGCGCGACGCGTTTGCCGAATTCGGTGACGTCACTGACGTTTTTGTCGCCATGGACAAGATGACCGGCCGCCCACGCGGTTTCGCGTTCGTCACCATGGACACAGACGAGAATGCAGCTAAGGCAGCTGAAGCCCTCAATGGCCGTGACTTCGGTGGTCGCGCATTGACCGTTAACGAAGCTCGTCCGAAAGAAGATCGTCCTAGCGGCGGTGGATTCGGCGGCGGCGGCGGCGGATACGGTGGCGGCGGTCGTGGCGGAGATCGTCGTGGCGGTGGCGGCGGTGATCGTCGTGGCGGCGGCGGCGGTGGCTACGGCGGTGGCGGCGGACGCGATCGCTACTAAGCTATCTGACGGGTTAAACCCCTTCTTTTTCAAAACGGAGTCCCCTCGGACTCCGTTTTTTTGTGCCCAGTCGCGGAGGAGCGGAATGAAACCAATGGTAAATCGAGCTTTCGCCCCGGGGATTAAATGATCTAACCTCCGGTCATGCGCCGTTTCTTTCTGCTGTTGATTGTTTCAACCTTACTGTTTCCCGCCCTGGCTTCGGCCCAGCGGGAGAAGTTGCCTCCACGTGATTTGATCCAAGTGGAGCAGAAGTGGCCCAATGCGGTTCGTACGTCCACGGGTCTCTGGGTTCAAACCCTGCGCGAAGGCACCGGGGCGTTGCCTAAACGGGGCGACACTGTAGCCGTGCTCTACAAAGGCAGCTTGCTCGATGGCACTCAATTCGATGCTGCCGAAGACCGCGACGAACCGTTCACATTCCAACTCGACCGCGGTAAAGTTATTCTTGGTTGGGAGTATGGCATGCTCATGATGCGCGAAGGTGAGATACGACTCATCATCGTTCCCTTCGAAATGGGATACGGCACGCGCGGACGCGCTCCAGATATCCCTCGCATGGCGACGCTCATTTTCGAGGTCGAGATGCTGAAAGTCACTCCGCGCGATTAAGTTGCCGAGCGCGATGCACCCGCATCGTGCCATACCCGTAGCAGACCAGGCCGATCCAGATTAGCGTGAATCCAAACACGCGCACGCCGCTGAAGGATTCCTGAAAGATCAACCATCCCATCAGAAACTGAAAGATGGGCGTGACATACTGGAGTAGGCCGAGAGTGGTATAGGTCAGCCGCTGGGTTCCGTAAGCGAACAATATCAAGGGTATCATGGTCATCACGCCCGTGCCGGCGATGGTCAGATCGATTTGGCGTGAGATGTCGCCAAACGCGCCGCCCCCGAGGACGTGCACCCCGACTAAGTAGGCGAGGGCAACGGGCGCGACGTAGCTCATTTCGAGCGCCAACCCGTTGATCGCGCTCGCATTCGACTGTTTCCGGCCCACGGCGTAAGTGGACCAACTCGCCGCGATCCCGAGCGAAACCCACGGTGGATTGTTGATCTGGGTAAAAAGAGCGGCCACGCCCAATCCCGCCAAAACTAAGGCAAATTTTTGCAAACGATCCAGTCGCTCCTTAAAAATCAGGCGTCCCAGCGCCGCGTTGACCAACGGCACTAGAAAGTAGCCCAGACTGGCTTCGATCATCTGATCGTGCAGCAGCGCCCAGACGAAACAGCACCAGTTGATCGATACCATTAGTCCTCCGCGCAGATGGGCGCGACGATTCGCGGGAACTTGCCACGTCGTCTTGAGGGCACCGAGTTGGCCCCGCATGGTCTGAAATCCGAGCACTACCAGAAGAGTCCACAGCACGCGATGAGCCATGAGCTCCACCACGGGAATGTCCTCGAGCATCTTCCAATAGATCGGCAAAGTCCCCCAGAGCAGGTAGGCAGTAAACGCCGCGCCCGCGCCGCGCCGGGCGGTGGACAAGTCATTGGAAGCAGGAGATTTCAGAGTGTTCACGATTTGGTTGTCCTAACGGTCCGTCAATGGCCGGGGTCAACGCCGCACGTTAAGTTGACCCGTTTGCAAAAAAAGGAATCGTAACCAGCCCAGCCGTTGGTGAAATTCAGGTCATGAGTGACGAGTAAGATCCTCCTGCTTTGAGTCTTCGCCCCCGTATAAAGCCGGCGGATGATGATGCGGCGGCTGGTTCCAGCTCCACCGATGCGGAGCGGCCGAAACTGTCACTCAAGCCGAAAGCCAAGCCGGCTGAGCCGGCCAGCCTTCCCGCTGATACTGGAGACCAGGAAGCCCCCGTCCTGTCTCTGAAACCAAAATTGGCCGAACCAGAGGTAAAATCGGCGGAAGCGCCAGCCCCAGAAACTGCTGCCCCCGAGGCGGTAGCATCGCGCGCCAAACCCAAATTTTCCATTAGTCTCGAAGGGGATGAGGCGAAAGAGCCTACCACCGAGTCCACGCCGAAGCTCAAGCCCAAGCTTTCGCTCGGAACCGATTCGGCGACCATTCCTTCGGCCGAAGAGAAACTGGCATCCGTTCCCGAGCCTCCCGTTACGGTTCCACCCGCTCCCGAAGCTGCCGAGGAGCAGCCACCTGTGGCCGAACACCGCGATGAAACTAATCCCGCCCTGGATCCCGCAGTTCGGGAGGCTCTTCAAAAGGTCAAAACTGAAAAGCCCAAGCTGAAGCTTAGTATCAGTAAGCCGGTAGAGGCCGTTGCTCCCGAGGAAACTCCAGAGGAACCGGCTGAGCCTGCCCCAAAAATCGATCTCCCGCCGCCTCCGGGGTATTGAGAAAAATACCGATTTGCCTCCGCCTGTTCCAGTAGTGACCAATGAAGCGGGTGAATCAGCGACCGCTCCTCCCATCCCGATGCCGGTGGATGAAGAGGATGATGACTCTGAGGCACCGGCGCGGAAACGCCTGCGGCCGGAACAGCGCCCAATTTTCAAACCAGTGGTGGTCATCATCGGTATTGTGCTGATCGGAGCGATCGGGGCCGGTGGCTATATGGTTTATAAAATCATGTTTGGTGCGCCGGATGTTTTCATCGAACTCACGCCTCGTCCACCACCCGCCGTTGTGACACCTGCTGAACCTAGTCGCTGAGCCGGCTGGTCCCCGCTCAACTGCGGGTAAACTCATTCAAAAAGCACAGGACGCTGCGGCTTCACAAGAAGAAGTGGCCGATGCAGTCAACACCGCCTTAGGTGATCAAGAGGCGCCGGCGGAGGTGCCAGTGACTGATACTCCCGAAGTCACGGTCGATACCGCACCAGCAACTCCGGTCCCACCGACCGCAGCTTTGCCATCGCAAGACGTCCAAGTCTGGGTAAGTAGCGCGGTCATCAGCGGGGTGCGCGAAGGCAGTAGACCTCGAGCCTTCATCAACAGTATTTTGGTCGAACAGGGAGACTCGGTTAATGCTCAGTTCGGCATTACTTTTGACCGCGTTGATGCCGAGCGGAACTTGGTGATATTTAAAGATCGGACGGGCGCTGTCGTCGGGAAACGTTATTGAGCCTTCCCTCGCATTTAGCGGGCGGCTCGTCGGTAAAATGTTTAGGCTGCCGCGCGGAGAATGGCTTCGATGCGTTCGGGAGTGAGGTCACCCCGTTCACCGATCGCACCCATACCACGACCCGCCAGACGAGCTGCGATCACCGGTGCTACATCGGCCGTCAGTTCGTAGTCCTGCAGACGAGTGGGAATACCCAGTGATTCATAGAATTCCCGGGTGTGTTGGATCGCCGCGGAAATACGAGCTTCGTCATCTCCCTCGGTGATCTGCCAAACGCGTTCGGCGTATTGCAGAAGTTTTTCGCGTTTAGTGACCCGCTGGGCATCGAGTAAATTGGGCATAACAATCGCCAAGGTGCGGGCGTGATCGATCCCATGAAGCGCCGTGAGTTCGTGACCGATCATGTGGCTCGACCAGTCGTGAGGAACGCCTGTGCCCACGATGCCTTGCAGCGCGCAAGTCGCGGCCCACACGAGATTGGCGCGGGCGTCGTAGTCCTTAGGGTCAGCTAGAGTTTTGGGGCCGATCTCGATCAAAACACGGCAGATTGACTCGGCAAATTCGTCCTGCACCGCTGCGTTAGTCGGGTAGGTAAGGTATTGTTCGATCACGTGGCAGAACGCATCGCCGATCCCGTTGGCCACTTGGCGAGGGGGGAGCGAAAATGTGGCCTCAGGATCGAGCACGGAAAATTTCGGAAACACGAACGGACTCATGAACGGCAACTTCAGGCTCATCGCCCGACGGCTGATCACCGAAGCCGAGTTGGCTTCGGAGCCGGTGGCGGGGAGCGTCAGCACCGTGCCGAGAGGCAGGGCAGAGGTGATGGAACTGCCGAAGTCTTCGACCAAGGACCAAGGATCGCCGTCGTAGGGCACCGCGGCGCAAACGAACTTCGCGCCGTCGAGCACCGAACCGCCGCCTACCGCGAGCACCCAATCAATGTGCTCGGTTCGGCAAATCTTAACCGCCGGCATCAGCGTATCGTAGTCGGGGTTGGCCTCGACGCCCCAGTGCTCGTGAACCGTGCGTTCGCCGAGGGCGGTTTTTACCTGGTCGTAGACGCCATTGGCCTTGATTGAACCACCGCCCGCGAGGAGTAGGACCCTAGCGTCGACGGGGATCTCCGAGCTGATCTTTTCGATTTGGCCACGGCCAAAGTGGATCCGGGTTGGGTTGTGAAAGGTAAAGTTCTCCATGGGTAGAGAAACTGTAGCGCAAACCCATATCCCGGCAAGCGGCACCCCGCTAAATGATGCCCCCAACCGTTCCTCTCTTTCCCTATTCAGCACCCCAATTCCGCTCGTTACCCCGTGGAACTTTAACCATATTGGTTAAAGTTGAAATATCATGGTTCGGTTAACGGAGCGATCCCCGAGGAGTACTTTAACCAATATGGTTAAAGTGGGGGTTCTGTGGATCGGTTGTGATCTTTCGGTTTGCGAGTCCGGAGAGGGAGCGTTGGGTGGTGAGCATGTTTAAAGCCACCTCCGTCAAAGCTGCCCTCGGCGCGACCGAATCCACCGACACCATTCTCGTTAATGGTTGGGTGCGGACGCGTCGTGATGCCAAAGCATTTTCCTTTATTGAAATCAACGATGGCTCCTGCCTGAAAAACCTCCAGGTGATCGCGGATGCCGAGTTGCCAAACTATGTGGATACGGTGCAGCAAATCACCACGGGTGCGGCGGTTTCCGTGAAGGGTGAATTGGTGGCATCAAAGGGAGGGGGGCAGTCCTGGGAAGTGAAGGCCACCGAGGTCACTTTGGTCGGGGCCGCCGATGCAAGTTACCCGCTGCAAAAGAAAGGGCACTCGATGGAGTTTTTGCGGGAAATTGCTCACCTGCGGCCGCGGGCAAATTTGTTTGGCGCGGTGTTCCGGGTGCGCAGTCGTTTGTCCTTCGCAGTGCATCAATTTTATCAGGATCGTGGATTTGTTCACGTGCACACGCCTATCGTGACGGCGAGCGACTGCGAAGGAGCGGGCGAGCTGTTCCGCGTTTCCACCCTCGATCCAGCTAACCCGCCGAAGACCGAAGACGGCGCAATTGACTACGGGCAGGATTTCTTCGCGCGTCCGACTTACTTGACCGTCTCCGGTCAACTTGAAGCTGAGGTCTTCGCCTGTGCGTTGGGCAACGTCTACACGTTTGGACCGACATTTCGGGCCGAGAACTCCAACACCTCCCGTCATGCGAGTGAGTTTTGGATGATCGAGCCAGAGATGGCGTTCACCGATCTGCAGGGGAACATGGACCTCGCGGAGGAGTTCGTGAAATACCTCATCGCTGATGTCTTGGAGCACTGTGCGGACGACCTCGCGATCTTCGGTAAGTTTGTGGATAAAGGCCTACTTGAGCGGCTCAAGTTCGTGCTGGAGCGTCCGTTTCAGCGCGTGAGCTACACCGAGGCAATGGACATCATACTGGCGAGTGGTCGCGAGTGGGAGACCTCGGTCAAGTGGGGCGAAAATCTCCAATCCGAGCACGAACGCTTTCTCGCCGAGGAACACTTCAAGTGTCCGGTGACCGTCTACAATTACCCGAAAGAAATTAAGCCCTTCTACATGCGCTTAAATGATGACGATAAAACCGTCACTGCGATGGATGTGCTCGTGCCGGGAATCGGCGAGATCGTGGGTGGAAGCCAACGTGAAGAGCGCCTTGATGTGCTCGAAGCCAACATGGATCGCCACGGACTGAACAAAGAAGAATACAAGTGGTATCTCGATCTCCGCCGCTACGGTAGTGTGCCGCATTCGGGTTTCGGTCTGGGCTTTGAGCGCATGCTCATGTTCGTTACCGGCATGGCCAACATCCGTGACGTGATTCCCTTCGCCCGCACTCCAGGTAACGCCGAGTTCTAGCGGAACTCGAAATCCTGTTGGATCATGACGTAAGTAGGTTTGCCGTTTTTGCGCGGGGGCGTGAAACGGGTTTTCAGTAACGTTAGCGCGGCGCTGATCGCAACGTCGTTGCTGTCGCTTTCGATGGCGCGGGGAAACCGGGCTCGCCCGTTGGGGCCAATGTAGAATTCGACCAAACATTTCCCTTGGGTCTTCACGCCTTCTTGTGAGCTGTAAATGCGGCGGCGGGCGAGCAGCTGGGTGAGGGGACTGTCGAGTTCTGCTTCATCGCTGATATCGTAAAAGTAGCTACTCGCTGAATTGGCGTATATCCGCCGGCGGGCGGCATCGGCGGGGGTGTCGCCAAATGGGGACATGCTGGCCCCGCTGCGCCACGCGCGTTGCTCAGCATCGTAAAATGAGACACGAATTTTGGCGCGCTTCCGGATGGGTCGGCCGTCTTTGGTGGCAGGAATGAGGGTCACGGATTGCAATACTTCGTGAGCAGCTGGCAGCAGTTCGCGGTGATTGGATTTGATGGGCATGGCGTCGAACAGCGTGCCGTCGGCCCCGAGATCGATTCTGAAATCAACGTAAGGCTTATCAATATGCAGCGAACGTAGACTCGAGGGGATCAGAGCCTCCAAGGTTCCTTGAACTTGGATATTGGTATCTTGGGCCATCGCTGAAGCGCACATTAGAACCGCACCCACGCTCGCGAGTAACAAGGAGCTCGAGCGAGATTGGATTGTTCGTTTGGGATGAAACCGAGTCATGACGTAATCGTGTCACAAGGGAGGTGAATAGGCGAGCTCAGGGTATCGGTGAATGTTCTGAAGCACAAAAAACCCGCCTGTGAGAGGGCCATCTCACAGACGGGGATATTGATATCATGAAGTCGGATTGACGGTTAGGTTTTTTCCAACTTCGAAAACGAGTTTAGGCCGAGGGCGTTAAGCGAAGATTAAGGCCGAGGCGGTTTATTGTTAAGGCGGAGTAAAGCTGGAGGGCGATGGAGCTAAAAAACGGCGAGAACGAGAATGAGAACGAGTGAGGAACCAAGGGTGGGGCGGTCGACTATTTGGCAGTGAATTTGGAGTCGGTGAGGGTTTCGAGAAACGCGATTAGGGCGGCGCGATCTTCGCGGCTCAAAGGGACGCCGGGGCCGGGGTGTTTGGCAAGGTTGGGATCAAGTTGAGGGGCACGCTCTACGCCTCTGGTGTAGTGATTGATGACCTCCTCTAGGGTAGCGAATCGGCCGTCGTGCATGTAAGGCGCAGTGAGCGCAATATTGCGCAGAGACGGAGTCTTGAATTTTCCGGCGTCGGCGTCGGAGTTCGTAACGAGTTTGCGTCCTTGATCGATGGATACGAGATCGAGGCCGTTGTTTTTGTGACCGAAGTCGGTGAAGAGCCCGCCGCCGTGGCAGTGAAAGCAGTCGGCTCCGAATTGTTCACGGCGGGGATCAAATTCGGTATTGAAGAGCTCCAAACCATGGAGCTCGGTGGCGGTGAGTTCGACTTCACCGCGGAGGGATTGATCGAAGCGGGAGTTGGCCGAAATTTCGGTGAGGAGAAACTGTTCAAGGGCGAGGCCGATGCGCTCGACGGTGATGGCGGTGTCGCCAAACGCGGCGGCGACAGCGGCTTGAAGAGATTCGTCTGGGGCGAGGGCTGCCACGACTTCAGCGGGGTCACCATCCATTTCAATGGGGTGGGTCATCGCGGCGATGGATTGATCGCGAATACGAGGTTGAGAACCGTCCCAAGCGAAGTCGGGAGACCAGGCGAGATTGAAGAGCGGCATGGCGTTGCGTGTGCCGGGTTTGCCGTGAATGCCGAGACTGAAGGCGGTGTCATCTGCGAGAGCGAAGGTGCTCTGGTGGCAGTCGGCGCAGGACTGGGTGGAGTCGCCCGAGAGGCGGGAATCCTGAAAGAGTTTTTCGCCGAGAGCGACCCCCGGTGCAGTGGGAGCGTTGTCGTGCGGGAGAGCAGGTTGGGGCCAACCGGCGGGGATCGGGAATGGCAAGGGTTTGGCGGCGGCGATTTCAGATTCTAAATCTTGGGTTTCGGATTGAGTCAGCTTGGCGGCGACGGCGTTACCGAACCAGAAGGAGGGTCCGACGGCAGCGGCGAGAATTGGGGCGAGGGTATCGTCTTCGCGGGAGTGGGTGGTTGTGGTATCGGCAGCGGGATCGAGGTGGAGGTCACCGAGAAGATCAGCCACATCAAACAGCAGCGGGATACTGCTGTCTCCGTTGATGGAAAAGGGTTGAGAGAAACGAACGGGGAGCGGGAGCTCGTCGGTGGCGAGGTGGAAGGAGAACCCGTCCTCGCGAGGCGCGGTGGCGGAGTTGGCGTAGTGGCCTTCGATCGCGAGGAAAACGTAACCGCCGGTCCAGTCCCAGTGCAGGCTATTGGTGATGGGATTGAGCGGATGCCCGGCAGGCCAGAGGCTGGGGTCGGAATGGTTGGGCTCGGGTGCGACGCCCACGCGGAGATTCATGCCGGTGTAGTCTCCGACCGGCACGCTGTGAAGGGCGACGTTGTGGCGCGTGGGGTCTGCGGCGTCGAAGAAACCGTATTGGCCGGTGAGTTGCACACTGATGCCGTCGGCGCGGACGAGTTCGATCTCAGAGATAAGCCCTGAAATTCTGGTGATAGAGAGGGTCTGGCCAGCTGGAGAGGTGACCGGCATCGAGGGTACGGTGATGGCAGTTTTTTGCCAACCGAATGCGAAATCTAGGGAGACATTGGCCGCGGAGGTTACCGTAGCCGCGGTGATAACGATGGATGCCACGAGCCCAACTCGTTCGAGGAATTTTAGGTGTCGTTTAGCCACGGATTTGAAAGAGAGAGCCACTCGTCGTAAGATGAGTTGGAAGCAGGACGGAGATCGACCTGGAGCGATCCGCGCTGACTTTGGATGAGTCCGAGATGTTCGCTAGGAAATTGAGGATAGTGACTCGCAATGGAAGGGAGGGGAGGCGTGCTACTTGGCGAAGAGGATCTCAACCAAGCAGGGCGTAAAGACAGGTAAACGTGAGGTCGATGACGAACTATGCCGGGAGCATACCGGAGTCGGGTTAAGCGGATGTGAACGAGCGGGGGAGTTTTGTTAAGTCTGGGTAAAGAAAAACGCCCTCCGGCTAGGTGGCGCGGAGGGCGTTGAAGAGCACCCGAAAATATCCCGCAGGGATCGAGGGTTAGTCGATCAAGTATACCTCCACTAGCGCGGTGCCCGTGGCCGCACTCACTCCGCCGACTTGCAGGGTGTAGGCGCCGGGCGCGAGCTCTACTAGGAGGGCGGAGTCGGCGCTTCCGGATGGCAGCGCAAAGGCTCCAGCGTTCGATGCGGCAGTTGTTATTTGAGTGGCGTTCGGGGAGTCGCCCCAATTGTCATTGTTGCCGATCAGCGTCTCTCCGGTGTAAAGACTGGCGAATGGGTCGGTGAGCTCTCCGGTGACACCAAAGTCGGTCAAAGTGGGGCCGACCGCCCGTAGCAACACCTGGCGTGATTCGGTGCCCGCGAGCACGAATCCCGTGATCAGGATGGAATCGCCGGTGCCTACCCAAGCTCGAGTGGAGGCGTTGGTGAACTGAGCGGAATCAGTCGCGGAACCGGCATCGTAGATTTCGAGCAGCACGATGCCTTCGCCGCGATCATCGAGGCTCGGGGCGGTGTGGCCACCCGTGGCAAGATCCCCATACCAGGCGGCGTCGGAGCTGCCGGTGGTGAGTTCAAATCCACCCAAGGTGCTGGTGGCGCTCGCGATGTTGGAACTATTGGGCGCGAGTCCCCAGTCGTCGTTATAGGCCACGACAACATCGTCGGATGACCGTTGAAGTTTGAGTTCAGGATCGGAGAGAACGCCGCTGACGCCGTAGCTTTCAAGGGTGGGGCCGACGGATCGAGCAAGGATCGACTTGGTTCCCGTGCCCCCAATTACCAAGCCGATGACAGGAGTGCCTGCTTCTCCTCCGACCTCGGCTCGAGTGGAGAGATTTACGATCCGGGTGACTGGGTTTGGCGTGACGATGTTCGTGACCGAGACCACGCCAGCGACGCTCGTGGTGCTGCCGAGGGCGTTGGTGACGGTGGCGGTGTAGCTTCCGGCATCGGTCGCGGCGGCAGCAGTGATAGCGTAGGTCGACGAAGTTGCTCCGATGATGTCGGTGCCATCCTTCGCCCATTGGTAAGTTAGAGGGCCGGTGCCCGAAGCGCTGACGGATAGCGTTACGCTTCCATCCGTGGCTACGGTAGGAGAGGTCGGATTGGCCGTGATAGCGGGTGTGGAATCGGTGGAGTGGGCGACCGTGCCCGTGCTGCCTACGGCGGTGCCACTGGTGCCGGAGGTATCGTAAGAGGCGATACTGGCGAGGGTCACCCGGTAGAAGTCGGCCCGGGTTGCGGTGTAAGTGGTGGTGAGTCCCGCGCTGGCGACAGAGGCGGCGAGGGTGGTCCAATTCGATTGGTCGGCGGAGGACTCGACGCGGTAAGTGGCCCCTTCGACGGAGTTCCAAGCGACGTCGACGGCGGAGCCGTTGGTGGTCGAGGAAACGACGAGATCGGCGGTGGGCGCGGCGCGGAGGTATTCTGTCACCGTTTCGCTGATACTGTTGACGGAATCCCCGGTGGGAGAGCCATTAAAATAACGACCGATGATGTAAGGAAATTTGGGCGTGCCGTCAGTTTCCACCGAAAGGAAATAAGCATAGGTGCCATCAGGAAACTCGGGGCTGACGCAGGTGCGACCATTGTAGAGGTCGAGGTCGAAGTCGGTGCCTTGGGTTTGGCCCAGGTCGCCGAGGTAGTCGTAGTCTTCGAGGTAGTGGCCAAGGACGTAGGTGGTGCTGACGGCGGGACCTTGTGCACTGGCGGCGAGGGTGGCGCTGCGGTCTTGCGCAGTGGCCGCCCAAGAGGGGAGCGTGGTGCGACCGGTGGAGTTGAGATCGGTCGTGCCACTCGTGCCATCGCGTTTGATGTAACCAGAAATCATGCGACGGATGCCGCTGCTGGCGTTGTTGGCCTCGGCGTAGCCGTAGGGGCCATAGACGGGAAAACCGTCGCGAGTCCAGGCAACGATAGGTGAATGCTTGGATGCGTTGGCGGAGTCCTCGGCGTAGGTCTTGGTGGAGGAATCGTAGGTGACGTTATCGCCGAGTTGATAGCGAAGGGCGGGAGCGTTGGCGTGGTAGTGATAGAGCGAACCGGCTTGGTGAGCGAAGGCCGGATCGAAGGTGACTCCCTCGTTCACATAGGCGTCGCGATTCCAAACGCCATCGCCGCGGCCTGAGAATGAGGCGACGGGACTGGCGTCGGCGGCGTTGCTGGTGCTGTAGGAAAACGAGTCGGTGTTGTCGAACATGGCCACGCCATCGACGAAGTAGCCAATGGCGCCGAGGTTGGTTTGGGTTTTGGTGGCTGGCACAGAGGGCGTGCGGGGAATGCGGTAGAGCACGTCGGTGTTACCGGGATAGCTGGGGAAGTCGCGGGTTTGAGCGGCGTTGAGATACCATGGCCCCATGGTGTGGAAGCCGAGACCGGACCCGCGAATGTAGACCCAGTCGGCGGAGTAGGAGACTTGGTTAACGCCGGCGTAGGTAGGCGTGGATTGCGTGCCCTGGCCGCGGCTCCAAGTCGTCACGGCGGTGCCCGCGAGTTGAGCGGTGGTGGACTCGTAGAGGCGGGCGTAGGTGCCACTGGGGTTGGTGAGCCAGCTGTTGTAGCGCGGATCCGGGTCGACGGCATTTAGCGCTGAAGCGGCCAAAACGGAGGCGCTAATGAAAAAGAGTCGTGGATTCATGCCGCAAAATTTAGGCGAAGTAGGTAAAGCGATTATGTGGAGAATTGGACAGATTTGTTAAGACCGCGTTAAGGCCCGGAAAAAAAGCTCCGAGGTTGCGTGTGATGGACGGATCAATTCAGGTGACGGTGATGAGTACCACCGCCCCTGCTGCTTCTAATGCTATTCGTCTGCTGATGATCGATGACGATCAGAAACTATGCCGGATGGTGAATGAATATTTGGGCACCCTCGGGTTTACAATCACAGCGGTGCATGATGGACCCAGTGGTTTGGAACGGGTATTGGCCGAAACTTGGGATGTGGTTCTGCTGGATGTGATGCTGCCGGGGATGGATGGGTTCGAGGTACTCAAGCGCATCCGAGCTAAGAGTGATGTGCCGGTGCTGATGTTAACGGCCCGAGGTGATGAGATGGACCGGATCGTCGGCCTCGAGGTGGGCGCAGATGACTATTTGCCTAAAACGTTTTCCACCCGTGAATTATTGGCTCGATTGCGGGCGGTGTTGCGTCGCGGACGTCGTGCGGCGGAATCATCGTCGGACGAGACGGTCGCGGAAATTGTCGTAGGCGAACTTCGGATACGGCCCGAAGCTCGCACGGTCGTGCTGGGTGACCGTGCCCTGGGTCTGACGGCGGTGGAGTTCGACTTGTTGTGGGGCTTGGCCAAAGCCAAAGGGCGGGTGAAGACGCGGGAGTCTTTGCTCGATGAAGTGCGGGAACGAAACTACGATGTGTTCGATCGATCGATTGATGTGCACATCTCGGCGCTGCGGAAGAAATTGGGGGATGATGCCAAGAATCCTCGGTTCATTCAGACGCTGCGTTCGGTGGGATATCTGTTTATCGACCCCGTTGCTCAGTAGATAATTTTGTTAAGGGCGAGTAAATGGACGAGCATTCCCAATCTAGATTCGGTAAATTGGGGTTCAATGCCATGAATGTTCGTTATCCGCTTTCGCTCAAAATCTCCGTTTGGCTCGGTCTCAATCTACTGCTGATTTTCACCGTGGCGGTGGCCGTTTTGTTTTGGCGTGGCGGAATTAAAGGTTGGTTGAGGGAACCGGTGACGGAGCGGTTACAATTGATCAGCGAAGGTATGACGGCCTTGTTGCGCCACGGGCTTTCGGTGGATGAGGTGCTGGCGCGCTACGAAACGAACTACGGTCTCGCCTTCATGGTTTTTGCCAATGAGGGAGCCCTACAACTGGGTGGCGCTCCACTGACGTTGCCCGAGAGTATTCTACCGCTGCTTGCGGACGGCGGGGGGGTTAGTCGGATGGGACCTCGTGGCCAACCGGAAGGTCGCCCACCTCCACCGCGGGGCATTCCACCCCGAGGCGCTCCTCTGCCGCGGGATGGCAACCGCCCGCTGGGGCCGCCGCCATCGTCGCCCGATCAAGGGGGACGACCACCTGCGGGCTCGCCTCGAGAGCCCCCGCCGGAGAGCAGATTTTTTGAATATGATCGGGAGGAAGGCCGATGGTGGGCCGGCGTGCGAATTCCGTTGGCATTGGAGGAGAATCGTCCGCCTGTGCCGGCCACCCTATTTGCCATTTCCGATTCCACCTGGTCCTTCGGCGAGCTCCTCGATTTGCGACCATTGGTTTTGATCGTCGGTGGGGTGGTGGTGGTCTCGGTAATTTTTTGGTTACCACTCGTGGCCGGTATTACGCGGGCGCTGCGTCAAGCGGTTCAAGCGACTGGCGAGATCGCGCGGGGTAATTTTAATGTGCGGTTGAACCCGGACCGTCATGACGAATTGGGGGCGCTCGGTGATAGTATCAACCGGATGGCGGCCCGTCTTGATGCCTTGGTCAACGGGCAGCGAAAATTCCTAGCCGATATTGCCCACGAGTTGGGTTCGCCGGTGGGCCGGTTGCAGTTGGGTTCGGCGATTTTGGAGGACCGGGTGCCGGAAGATCTCATGCCGACCGTGCGTGATGTGCAGGAAGAGGTGCAGCAGATGAGCGAGCTGTTGGGCGAGTTACTCGTCTTCACCAAAGCAGGGATGCAGGCCCGCGAGGCCGCGATTCAGCCGGTGGTATTACGTGACGCCATGAATGAAGCACTGCGCCGAGAAGCGATCGATAGGTCGATTCCAATTGATATTCCACCGGAGATGATTGTCGGGGGAGACGCCAATCTGTTGGTCAAAGTGTTGAGCAATATTTTGCGTAACGCGGTGCGCTATGCGGGTGAAACGGCGGAGATCCGAGTGGTCGCACGCGATGCTCCCAACGGCAAGATTACCGTGGAGATCGCGGATGATGGGCCGGGTGTGCCCGAGGAATCATTGGCTCGCTTAGGAGAACCATTTTACCGACCCGATGCGGCGCGATCGCGAGAATTAGGAGGCACGGGACTGGGCCTATCGATCGTGCGCGAATCGATTGAAGCCATGGCAGGCCGGGTGACATTTGCGAATCGCGAACCGCGAGGATTCGCCGTCACGTTGGAATTGAATGGGGTCGCCGTTTAGTCCGCGCCTTTATCGAGGCTTAACAAAAAAGGCTCTTTTGGTACATATTAGCTAAATATTTGGCGGTTAGATTTGGGGTGTTATGAACAAGACCAATTATCCCCGATCCCTGCCGCTCTTGATAGTTTTGTTGATGGCATTTGGATTTATCGCGGGAGCCTTGCCATTCGCTCTCGGGGCCGAAGCGAATGACTTTTCGTCAGACATGGCGACAGGTGAAGGCCCCCCGCCGCCGCGTGATCGCGCCGATGCCGGACCTCCAATGCGAGGCCCTCATCCTCTTTTGCGACTACTCGATCAAAACGATGATCAAATCGTTTCGGCCGCTGAAGTAGCTGCGGCCGGTGCCCGCCTTCTGGAATATGATGAGAACGGAGACGGGGCACTGAGTGAAAGTGAACTTTTAAGTGCCATGCCACCTCCCGGGCCTCCTCCCGGAGGACCTCCACGCGGTCGGGATCGGAGAGGACCACCGCGCGGCGCCGATTTTTAGGGACACGTCACTGGGGAGTGATCATCCTGGACACCATGGAGCCAAAACCCATGGTGCCCTTGAATTTTAAACGTTGCGACGAAGCGGCCATGCGCATTGCCGCCCGCGTGCATTACGAGATGGTTCACACGCGCCGCACGGTGCGCGATTTCTCCACCGATCCGGTGCCGCGCGAGATTATTGAAGACTGCATTCGAGCGGCGGGGACAGCGCCCAGTGGAGCGAATCTGCAGCCCTGGCATTTAGCCGCGGTCGGTGATCCGGCAGTGAAACGTCAGATCCGCGAAGCGAGTGAAGTGGAGGAACGCGAATTTTACGAAAGCCGAGCTCTGGATGAGTGGCTCAATGTGCTGAAACCATTCGGGACCGACGCGATTAAGCCGTTTATCGAAAAAGCGCCCTGGCTAATTCCGATATTCTCGGTCAACGCCTTCATCAACGAAGCGGGTAATAAACAACAGACCTATTATCCGAAGGAGTCGGTCGGTATTGCCGCCGGGTTTTTGATCAACGCCCTTCACGCCGCAGGGTTGGTGACGCTGACTCACACGCCGAGTCCAATGAATTTTCTGAACCGGGTCCTCAATCGACCCGCCACGGGAAAACCCTTCCTACTCCTCATCGTAGGTTATCCGGCAGAAGATGCCCAAGTTCCCAACAACACCCGCAAGCCGCTCGAAGAAATCGCGACGTTTGTTTGAGGGAATAGAAATATGGGCCCAAGTATCTGATTAATATGAAACGAATCCTTTTCTCTCTCTTATTCGCCAGCTTGTTGGTGATTCCGGTTTGGGCCGAAACCGATGAGCAGTTTGAGGCGCGACTGGTCGAGGCGACGGACTCGTCGACGCCGACAGTGGTGCATATTTGGGCGTCGTGGTGTCACAATTGTATTGTCGAATTTCAAGACGGCGGGTGGCCCACCTTCATAAAGGAAAATCCGGGGATTAAGTTTATCTTTATCTCTACTTGGGGCAGCGATAAGGACGACGTAGGGCTGCTAGGGCGTAATGGCATCAATACCAAGGATTTGCCTAATCTGGAAATCTGGCGCCACCCCAATGAGTCTAGCCGAGAGGGGAAGCGCGCGAGCTCATTGCTCGGGGTGCGTTTCACTTGGATGCCGACGACGTGGGTGGTGCGCGATACGCGGATGCGTTATGCAATCAATTACGGTGAGGTGCGTTTTAATATGCTCGAACAGATGATCAAGGACAGCCAATCGGGGCAGTGGTAGCGGGCGGACCACTAGGTCATCGACTTGGTTTTGACAGAGCCATCAGCCGCCGGGATTGGGGTTGAGGAGTTGCGTTTTCATTTCTGTCGGAAGGTCACTGTTTTGGATCCAGATCCGGGCGGTGGCGGGATCGGTTTGTAACCAGTTATGCGCGATTTGTTGCTCGGTGTTGCGGCGCTGTCGGGGCTCATTGATCAAATCTAGCCGATCCACCGCGGATGGCATGTCATGCTGCATCAAATTGTTGATTAAGCTCTGGGCGGCGCGATCACGCGTGGAGTTGGCGGGCAGAGAGGAGACCCAACGGGTAGCGGCTTCGGGGTCCATTCTCGCCCAATTTCCGGCAAGATTGCTAAAGCTGTTTTCCATCTCCTCGGTGCTGGGTTGGGTCTGGAGCCACTGCGATGCGGCGACGGGGTCTGTGTTGGCCCATTGGCTGAGGAGATTTTGGCTCGCCGATTGGCGGGTCTGGGAATCCGAAATGGTGTTAACGTAGGCGGCGGCTTCAGCCGATGCGTTATCCCGCGAGACAGAGTTTGGAAGCTTGCGAAGCGATCGCCCGGCTCCACCAGATCTCGCCGGAGCGAGCTGTTTATTTACAGCAATCACCCGAAGCGATTGATGCCGGAGTATTTCACAATGATGTGATTTCTGTCGGTCACGTGAATGTGCTGATGTATCACGAACTGGCGTTCGCGGAAGGGGAGCGAGCGATTGAGAAAATCAAACAATCGTGCGACCACGACCTCGCGGTGATTCAGGTGCGGGTGGAAGAGGTGCCGCTTAATTTGGCCGTCCGGACTTATCTCTTCAATAGTCAGATCGTGACCTTGCCCGATGGCAAAATGATGCTGATTGCCCCTCAAGAGTGTGCCGAGATGGTCGCTACTGCGCAGTGGGTGGAACGACTGATTGCCGCCACCGACAATCCAATCGCTGCGGTAAAATACCTCAATCTACGTGAAAGCATGCGTAATGGGGGTGGCCCGGCTTGTTTGCGACAACGGGTTACACTTAACGAAAAGGAACGAGAAGCGGTACGCGGTAACGTGATGCTGGATAATGAACTATCCGTAAAACTGGAGGACTGGGTGAAGCGTCATAACCGCGAACGGTTGGAGTTTGCTGATCTGGCTGATCCCCAACTTTTAGTCGAATGCCGCACGGCGTTGGCGGAGTTGACGTCATTATTGCGCTTGGGCGCGCTTTATCCGTTTCAGCGATAGATTCGCTGCCCTTGCATTTTGGGAAAGGGCAGGCAAGGTGACCGTTCTGTTCTTTGATTGAGTGAGATACTCAATCGGAACGCGACCTGTAGATGGCTATGGGGGTGTTCTGGATTCGACTCTTGGTTGGATTGTCTCGCTGCCGGTCGAGTATGAAGGTTGCTCGTTAAAACTCCTTCAAAAAAACATAAATGGCACCTACGAAGAAATGCCCCTCGCTGCTTAATTAACGCAGTGACGATCGCCCAGTGACACCTGATAGCTGACGTGATCGCCGACTTCAGGCATAACGCATTCTGCGACCCGCGGAGTTTGCGTCGTATCTTCGACCCGGGGGTTAGGAGTAGGTTTGGCCGGGTTCATCGCCTGCCGACTCCGAGATTAAATTGAACCTATGCCGGTAGATGCGTTGCGAGAATGCTGAGAGGACGCGGGTTCGATTCCCGCCACCTCCACCATCCTCAAGTTACTTATCTAAAGTAATTTAATGTGATTTTGGACTAGGCCAATGGGCCACACGTGACTGATTCGTGCCAAATATGGCTTGAAATATGATCTTATTCTTGGGCCGAGGCCTTGAACACGGCGGCATCCACGACGGACCAGAGATGGATGATCCAGCCTAGCAAGATCCACCACAAGACAAAGGCGGCGGCGAACATGAAGATGGCTTTAATCCAGCTGCCTTGGAGCAGTTGTCCCAAACCCGGGATGAAAAAGCTGCAGAGGGCAGCAATGATGTTGGCGGTGGTACCTTTTCCGGACATGTTCTAGTTTGTTTTTGTAGCAGGTGACTAAGAAAAATTTTTAGGGTCCTGAATAAACGCTTGTCAAACATTCTTCAGTCTCATTTCTGCGCACCTCCTTTGAGTTCCCGAGTAAGCGTTAGGGAATAATCAGTGTCCTGCTGAATGGAGTAGCCATTGCTCGGGGTTACGAAAACTGAGCCATTGAGAGAGTTGATAGGGGACCCTTGCAATAGCCCCAACGAGTCTGGTCACGCGGGATCTAAGCCCATTCCCAGTCCATCCTAGGCCCACGGTATCAACTGATCCACTACGACCGTTATTTTAGCGGTGACCAAGACGTGTAGTGAGGTCCTAATTATTCTCACACCGATGCAAACCGCACCTCGAGAACTCACATCCAAGCAGCAGGCATTCGCTGATGCGTTACTCGAAGGCTTGGCTTCAAGTAAGGCTTACCGTCGTGCCTACCCAGCCAAGGGTAGCCCTAAGGTAGTTTCCGTAAAAGCAGCAGAACTCAAACGTCACCCAGGCATCCAAGCCTACATGCAGCAGCAGGCCACGCTGGATCGCACTAAGGGGCTCACCCGTCAAAAGCTCTGCGACATCGTCATGGACCCCAACAGCAGCACCTCCGACGTCATCAAGGCCATGCATGCAGATAATCGGATGTGCGGGGATGACAGGGCGGAACCAGTTCCGTCGTTTGGATTGTCCGACCTGCTGACTATGGTCAGGCAGCGATCAGACCAACGGGTGCAGCAGAGCTGAACCACAACAGGCCCGCAGGAGGTCCCCGTGGCGAAAATTAGCCACTTTGTAGGTCAACCCATACCGACGTATCAACTGATCGACTACGGCCATTATTTTGGCGATGACCAGTTCACCCGTCAGTCTTTCTATCCTTTATCTCTTGTCGGTGTAACTCCGGTGTCCACGGAATCGAACAACGACCGCTTTGTGGACGGTTCTCCACAGTGTGACTAGGCTTTTTTGGGAAGACTTGTTTTGCTTTCTCGCGGGCAAGTTTGCGGTGCTATTCCAGCTTCACGTCAACCTCGCGCTCAATGTCTTCGGGTCCGGCATCCATTTTTTTAACCTGATTCAGGGTCGCATGTTGATTTATCGCAGCCTGGTCTGGCTTATGTGATTTCGTGGTGTCCCCCTTCGGTGTAATCCAGAGGTCGCGAACTTCACCACCAGAGAGCCTCACACGGACTTCCGTCGGTAATGAGGAAGCGGGGCGCTTCGCTCTTTCTGCTTTGATACGAGCATCTATCTCATTTCGGAGATTCGCCCGCTTGGACTCGATACGCTTGTCTTTGAGGACGTAAAAGCCCCAGAAAATCACGCCTCCAACTATGAGAGCTAATAGACGGGTTCCCTCATATGATTCAGGATCCAAATTGTGTTGTGCTGCCAAAACTCCAGAAAGCATTTCTGTCCGATCGTCGTGTTTGGGCTAAGCGCCATTACTCGGCATTCCTAACCTCCAGCGCTGCAAAATACGTCATGTGCATAGCTTCATGTCTTCAGTTTGTCTGATGGAGCCTTTCATCATCAATCAGGTTCAGGCCAACCAAACCGAGGAAGCGTTGGGTGGCCAGCACCATGTGCCCGTATCGACATCACCATCGAGATTCTTCTGCTCTTCTGAATCTTCCCGGATCGTTGAACAACTCCGTGTTCCTCGTGTGTTTCAGGAAAGTCTGTTTCAGTGCTTCAGTAGTTTCCAGATCTCCATCAACCAAATCATTGTTCAGTAATTTGATTTCAAGCTCAGCATGCTCGAACCGATACGATGCAACCTCAAAGATGTTCTTTGCGTCCTTCGGAATATGGCCTTCATTGGTTCCGATGGCCTCAATTTGGACACATGACACCCCTCCGATTTTGATGGGATAGCACCTGTAATACGTCTCGTCCGCGCCACCAATGGGATAATGGATTAAGTATTCAGTGTCTGAGTATCTTAGGATCAACATCCGTTCATCTTCTGCGGCCACCGCTCCTTCGTCTGGAATTGCCACCCACAGACCAAGCAATGCTGGATCGACTGCGCTGTTGTGCTCCTTCGTCAACGGGACCTCATAATCACAACCGGTGAACAGCAAAACCGCTACGGCCAAAAACGTCATCACACACTTCATTTTAAGATATTCTTTCTCGTTAAAGCTAAGAACAGATACACAGGGTTGAATTTCTTTCTAAGATTTGATGGTGCCATCGAATCGAAACTTATACAATTTGACGCAGAAGGGAAGAACCCTTCTGGAAGTGAATCGTACCCGAGAATTTCACTTTGTTGAAATATCAAACCGGGTCGCTCCGTTTCACCTTGGAGCGGGGTTACGAGAACTGAGATATTGAGAGAGACCTACTGTCAGCCTTCCTTGCGTCCAGCGCTTCCCAGATTCCTTTGCTCCGTTTTTGAGCTATCGCGATTTACTCTTTGGTTATTTTTAGGTCACTAATTTTTTGGTCTTATCGATCATTGTATCGAGAGCACCAACCATATTCGCCCATGCATCACCTTCGGTGGTATCTTCCGGTATACCCGATCGTCCCAACGCCAATACCGATAGACACCGAACATTTCGCCAAATGCAAAAATAGGCTTTCTTTGGACCGTCAGTTTAATTATCAAAGAAGAGTCTCGGTCCGTAGGAGTCTTACGATTTCCATAATCCAAGCTGCCAAACCCATGAAGATACCACAAAAATATTTAGCAATATTCCTAATCGGTCTCGCTGCATTCCTAGCAGGTTGTGCAACTGTATACGAATCGTCCGATTTTGATTACTATCAATCAAGCCACCAACTAGTAGCCATTCTCCCATTCCAAGTTACTATCAATCTCAAGGAACTCCCGGAGGGTGCGACTGCGAGTGTCCTCCGAGGTCAAGAGAGAGACGAAGGATTTCTCTTTCAACAGCAGATCTACACAAAATTCATGCAGCAGTATGGAAAAGGTAAATACACGATCGATTTCCAAGACGCCGAAAAATCAAATATCTTACTGCAAAGAGCCGGGATCGAATACGAACGCATTAAAGAATATACAAAATCTGAGCTAGCAGAGATTCTCGGGGTAGATTCCATTATCTCAGGTACGATATCTCGTTCGAAACCAATGGGAACAGGAGCCGCAGTTTTTTCACAAGTCCTCCTTAACACCTCCGCAACAAATAACGTTAATATCAACATGAACCTACACGAGGGCGAAAACGGCAAACTACTATGGAGCTACGACCATCAAGTAACCGGCAAACTAGGCTCTTCTGCTGAAGGCATGGCAAAGGCCCTGATGGGCGGAATCGCCAGAAAATTCCCTTATAACAAAAACTAGTTCCCAATCAATTTGATTTTCAAAGCCCGGCTTTCTTCGAGCCGGGCTTTTTCATGCCTTCAGAAGCCAAACCCAGCTCGTCAACCTAGCCACTCTCACATCCGAAGTCGCCTGGGACCGACTCAACGATCTAGACTAGCGAACTTGACCCTACCCTTACCCGATCCAAAATCCCTAAGGTCAAACTTGACGTAAATTTAGCTCAACCAAGGGAATCCAAAGGGGTTTTGTCACTTCCGCCGCGCGGTTTAAGCGATTCCGCAGTGAACAGGAGCATTTGATTCGAGGTCGACATCGATCCATCGTGCTGGAAAATGAAAGGAATTGGGCAAGAGGCGCCAATTACATCAATTAGAATCCGGTCAGAGTGAGAATCGTATCGATGGATCAGGCGTCGAATTTCCGGTGGCGCAGTTTGGCCTGTTCCGAGAAGAATCAGCGATTTCAGGGCTTAGATCCGCAGCCTCGGTTAGCGACTATGGGCTTGGAGGATACTGTCTCGAGTTGGAGAGAGGATGGGAAAATTCTGCAAGAGCGGTTTGGGGACGCGCAGGTGAAGGAGGAGCGAAAGGCGTTGGCTGAGGGATGGGCCGTTGGGTCGACGGAATGGGAAACCAGCCTCTAAAACGCGACTACGGATCGGGTTGAGCAAAATGATCTTACCGAGAAGTATCCTGAAAAGGTGACGCATTTATTGGGCAAATTGAAGGCGTGGGGAAAGGGCATCGGTGTGGTTCAATATTCCGGGTCTCAGTAGGGAATCTTTCCCCCTCTTCCCCCCCCCCCCCCTCCTGCTTGAATGCGGGACTGAATCATATCTACGGTACGCGGATATGATCGGCGGGGAAGGTCATGGCTCCGGCGACTTGATACCAATCGTGGGGGTAACCCATGTCGCAGGGTAGGGTGGCGTTGAGCTCGGTGAGCATGGCTTCGGGTAAGGTGATGTCGGTGGCACGGAGTTGGGGTTCCAGGTGGCTGAGTTTGCTCGCACCTGCGATGACCGAAGTGATTCCGGGTTGCGCCATGCACCACGCCAACGCGACGGCAACAATGCTCTCGCCGAGTTCGTCGGCCATGGCGGCCATGCGTTCCACCAGGGCGACGGTCTTTATGTTCCAGAAGCGGGGGAGGAGCACCTTGCCCATTTGATCGAAGCGGGAACCTTCGGGCGGCTTGTCGAGACCGCGGTATTTCCCCGAAAGGAAACCGCTGGCGAGTGGGCTCCAACAAATCACGCCGAGTCCTTCGGAACGGCAAGCGGGGAGGATGTCGCGCTCGATGTCGCGGCGGAGCAGATTGAACAGGTATTGACCGGAGATCAGCGTAGTGATGCCGGCGCGTTTGGCGGCCTCGTTGGCTTGCACGACTTGCCAGCCGTGGAAGTTGGAGAGGCCGGCGTAGCGCACCTTGCCCGAGCTAATCAGATCAGACATCGCCGCGAGCGACTCGTCGATTGGGGTGTAGGGGTCAGGACCATGAAACTGGTAGAGATCGATGTAGTCCGTCTTGAGGCGGCGCAGGGAGGCCTCGCAGGCGGAGATGATGTGGCGGCGCGAAAGGCCGCGGGCATTGGGCTCTTCGGCCTGGGGGAACCAGCATTTGGTCGCAACGACCAGTGCGTCGCGGTCGTGGTCTTGTAGGACGTCGCCCAAAATCGATTCGGATACGGTGTTGGCGTAAAGATCGGCCGTATCGATGAAGTTACCGCCACCCGCGACGAATGCGTCGGTGAGTTTTTTGGATTCAGCGGCATCGCAACCCCAGGCGTCATTGCCGAAGGTCATGGTGCCGAGGCAGGTGCGGGAAACGAGCAGGCCGGAACGGCCGAGTTGTTGGTATTTCATGGGGTGGGGGTTTGGGGGGAAATCTACGATCTTGTAGTCAAGTGATTATGGGGGGATGGACGAGAAGGGAATCCTTCAGAGTCTAGGGTAGTCGTATTTGGCCCGGGATCGATGGGCGGTGGGCGACGAATTAGCTCCGAAACGCAGGATAAACACCGTGCTGATTTTCTGCCCCTCTGATTGACCCCGAGGGCTTGAGCCTGTCCGATTGTCGACTGTCCAACCCTCCGACGTATTCTAATTCCTCGTTGCATAATCTACCTATGAAGAAATTCGCCAAAACCCTCGCGGTGGTAACCGCCCTCTCGATGCCGTTCTCGGCCTTCGCCGCCCACCACGAAGGTGACGATCATGCCGAAACTCCGCTGACGAATCAATTGATCGTTATGAGTATCGGAGACGCTCAAGACAAAATCGGACAACTCGCGGATGCGATTCCCGCCGACAAGTATGGCTACCGGCCGATGGAAGGTGTCTCCAGTGTGAGCGAAGTGCTCATGCACGTCGCCAGCGCCAACTACTACATCGGTAACATGCTCGGTCATGATGTGCCCGAAGGTATCGATACTAAAACGCTCGGCGAAGGTGCCGATAAGGCTGAGCTGGTTAAAATCTACAACGCCTCCGCGAAGCATGTGAAGAAGGCGATTAAAGGTGTGACTGCCGGTGCGATGGCTGAAGAGATCAAGTTCTTCGGTATGACCGCCCCTCGCGCCCGCTTGGCCCTCATGGCAGCCGATCACCAGCACGAGCACCTCGGTCAATTGATCGCCTACGCCCGCGCCAACCACATCGTTCCGCCTTGGAGTAAGTAAGCGTGTCGAGCTTAGCTACATTCACTCTTCCAAACGGAGCCCTATGGGGCTCCGTTTTACCGAATCACCTTCGAGGGGCTAGCCGAAGGAGACACGTTACTGGTCTTCAAAGACGCCAACGACGCATTCCTCACACTCACCCACTGATCAAAGTAAGTCGGCTAGGACAGGATCGGGTTAATGATCTTGCCGTGCACATCCGTGAGGCGGAAGTCACGGCCTTGGAATCGATAGGTTAGGCGTTCGTGATCGACACCGAGTAGCTTCAACACGGTCGCCTGCAGGTCGTGCACATGCACCGGATCTTTCACAATATTGAAACCAAGATCGTCGGTCTCGCCGTAAGTGATTCCCGGTTTGATCCCGGCACCGGCCAACCAGTTGGTGAAGGCATACGGATGATGGTCGCGTCCCCACCGATGACGCTCGCCGAGTTTACCTTGGATGAAAGGAGTGCGTCCGAACTCACCGCCCCAAATGACGAGCGTGTCATCGAGCAGTCCGCGTTGTTTCAAATCCTGCACCAGCGCTGCGCTGGGCTGATCCGTGTCATGACACTGGTCGTAAAGTGCGGTGGTGATCGAGTTATGCTGATCCCACCCCGCGTGCATCAACTGGATGTAACGTGATCCGCGTTCGATCAGGCGGCGCGCCACCACGCAGTTGTGAGCGAAGCTCCCCGGCGTGTGAACTTGCGGGCCGTAACTCGCCAATACATCCGGTGATTCATCGGAAAAATCTGCCAGCTCCGGCACACTCAACTGCATGCGAGCGGCCATCTCGTATTGGGTGATACGGGTCGCAATCTCTGGGTCCCCCATCTCGTGCAACTTCCGTTCGTTGATCTTCGCGATTTCTTCGAGGACGTTGCGCTTCATGCGCTCGGAAATACCAGGCGCATTTTCGAGATAGAGCACGGGCTCACTGCCGCTGCGGAATTTCACCCCTTGGTAGCGCGACGGCAGAAATCCGTTACCCCAGTAAAACTCATTAAAAGTTTGGCCACAAGTCGTGGCTTGATTGAACGAGGTCAAAACCACGTAAGCTGGAACATCTTCGGTTTCCGCACCCAACCCGTAACTCAGCCATGATCCCATCGCAGGACGCCCCGGCAACGGTGCGCCCGTCAACATGAAGGTCACCGCTGGGGCGTGATTCACCGAATCCGTGTGCAGCGACTTTACGAAACACAGGTCATCGACAATACCCGCGGTGTGGGGCAGAAACTCACTGACCCACGCGCCGCTTTGGCCGTGCTGCGCAAACGGCTCGATTGGCGCGAGCATCACCTTGCCTTTGGCATCACCGGTCATCGTGCTGAACACCTTGTCGCCCACGTAAGCCGGCGGCACCACCTCCCCGTGCATCTGCTGCAGTTTTGGTTTCCAATCGAAAAGGTCCACGTGAGTCGGCCCGCCACTCATGAAGAGATGGATAACCCGCTTTGCCTTCGGAGCCATGTGGGGCAAGTGCGACAACCCGCCAAACTGATCGGCGCCCCCGATCCCCGGACCCGCCGCAGCCAGTCCACTCTGGCCCAGCAAGTGAGCCAGACCAGCCGTGCCCAAACCCGCCGCGCTATGGCTGATAAACTGGCGACGTGAAAGGTGACGCTCGCGTTCAAGAATCGGATTCATGGTTCAGCTTTTATTCAGGGTTTCGTCCAAATTGAGGACACTCAGGCAAAGCAACGTCCAAGCCGCATGCTCGACTGGATCGAGGTCCTGCGCCCGCGGCCAGTCTCCCACCGTCATCAGTTCATCGGCTCGAGAGGTTTCAGCAGAAAACTCCGCTACGTGCCTAACCAAGCCACTCAATAAAATTTCCGCTTCTTCGTCCGCCGGAGACCGGGCCAGCGTCCGACCAAAAATATATTCCAGCCGCGCGGCAGGCGATTCCGCACGCTGCAGGGCACGCTCCGCCAAGACTCGCGCGGCCTCAACGTAGGTCGTGTCGTTGAGCAGCGCCAACGCATGCATCGGCGTGTTGGTGCGCGGCGTGTTAACCGTGCAAACAAACCGAGCTTGCGAATCAAAGAACACCGTGGGACTCGCGGTGCGCCGCCAGAAGGTATAGAGACTGCGACGATAAAGACCTTCGCCCGTATCCGCCTGATAGCGGAATTTATCAAACGAAGCCTCCGCCCAAACTCCCGGCGGCTGATACGGGAAAACGCCGGGACCTCCACGCTTATCCACAAGAAGCCCGCTGACCGCCAATGCCTGATCGCGTAGCATCCACGCGGGCATGCGGTATCGCGGCCCACGCGCGAACCACCGGTTATCCGGATCGCGGGCCAGCAGTTCCGGCATCACCCGAGCCGATTGGCGATAGGTCGCGCTAGTCACAATCGTGCGCATCACATGTTTCACATCCCATCCCGAGTCTCGGAATTCGGCGGCCAACCAATCCAACAAGTCCGCCTGCAATGGCACCTCGCCTTGCACGCCGAAATCTTCCGGCGTTTTCACGAGACCCATCCCAAACAACATCTGCCAATAACGGTTCACCACCACCCGAGCGGTGAGCGGGTTTTCGTCCGCCACGATCCACTGCGCCAGGCTGAGTCGATGGCTGGGCGCGCTTTCGGGCAACGCCGGCAAACTCTGCGGAACTCCGGCGGTGACCGAATCCAAGGGCGCGTTGTAGAGCCCTCGATCGAGCACGAACGTTTCGCGCGGCTCCTCGCGATCGCCCATCACCATGACTCGGATCATCTCCGCCGCGATGGTTTCCCGTCGCTCGACCACTTCCAGCAACGCGATCAGGGCAGCGATGTATTCGGGCTCGCCCACCGCCGCAACTTTCATGATGCGGCGCAACGAACTCGACCCTCGCTTACTGGCGGGTCCGTCGAGCGGGTTCAAAACCGTCGCGTCGAATTCGCTCACTTTGAGGGATTTCGACGCCGGTTCTCCTTCCTCTCGGGGGAAAACGGTGAGTTCCAGTTCGTCCACCACCGCAGCCAGCACGGGGATCTTCTCCTGCTCGACCGCCTCACGAGCGTGTTGCTCCGGCGTGGAGAAATCTAGAACCGGTTTAGTTTGCGCACTTCCACCGCTACCATCGACCGGGGTTTGGTTAAAGTAGGCCGAAAACGCGTAATATTCTGACTGACTGATCGGATCGAATTTATGGTCGTGGCAACGGGCGCAACCTAGCGTCAGTCCCAACCACGCGGTGCCCATCGTCTCGGTCATATCGAGCACATAATCGACGCGGTTCTCTTCGGGAATCCGACCACCCTCACCGTTGATCGGATGATTGCGTAGAAATGCGGTGGCGAGCACCTGCTCCTGGGTTGCTTCAGGCAATAAATCACCGGCGAGCTGCCAAACGGAGAATTCATCAAACGGCAGATTCTCGTTGAATGCATTTACCACCCAATCACGCCACACCCACATCGAACGGGTGCGATCACCTTGATATCCGTTGGTATCGGCGTAGCGGGCGATTTCCAACCAATCCCAAGCCATGCGCTCTCCGTAGGCAGGGGAAGCCAGCAGCCGGTCCACCACCTTGCTAAAAGCGTCATCCGATGAATCAGCCAAGAACTCGGCGACCTCGTCAGGAGTTGGTGGCAAGCCAGTCAAATCGAGTGAAACCCGGCGAATGAGTGAACCCCGATCCGCTTCCGGAGATGGCAACAAGTCTGCGTGTCGTAATCCTTCTCCTACAATCGAGTCGATAGGGTTTTCCTGCCGGACGCATGATAGGATCGAACGACCAATGCTGTCCCCACTCTGCCCCTGAATCAATCCACCGCGTGAGCAAATTCTTTTCATCGTCGCTGAGCGATTTGATCGAATCCAGCGGCGGCATCCGGTCCATCTCGTCATCAGTCGTAATGTGATAAACGAGTTCGCTGCCAGCACTGTTACCGGGATCAATGATATTGTAACTATCGCGCGGAGCCTTGGCATTCGATTCCAAATCCAACCGCAAATCCGCCTCACGATGGTTCGCATCCGGGCCATGACACTGAAAACAGTTGTCCGAAAGAATGGGCAAAATCTCACGGCTGAAATCCGGCACGAGATCGGCTGCGCTCATCATCGGCATTCCCATCGCCAACAGGCCAAAAATTCCAAATGAGCGGGGTAAGTCCATGAGGTGACTCAACACCCTCACTCAACCCGATGGATGCAAGAACCAACCTCACTTGTTTCGAGGTTCGTCCCTCCTTACCGCAGAGCTTCGGCCAATCGTAAGACGCCGTTACGCGTGCCGGTCTGATCAAGAAACCGGGAAACCTCTACCTGGGTCGCGAGTCCCAATGATCCTAACGCGAGATCCATAGATTCTTCACCTAACAACTGCTCAAGATTCGTGAGTCGCGCTGCGATTGATTCGGCACCGGATGGCCCAACTCCCGGCAACCCCAATCCCACCAACACCCGCTCCAGCGACCTAGTCCGGCTGCCCTCAATCGCGAACAATAACTTCAACGCCGTCTTCGACCCAACACCAGGTAAGGCGATGAGCTGCTCCTCGCGAAGATAGTAGAGATCGGCCGGAGATTCTACCAATCCACCTTCCACGAGTTTTTGAGCCAGCCCCGGACCCAGTCCTCTGATCCCCATGGCGCCGCGAGAGGCAAAGTGAAGCAGGTGTTGAATCACCTGTTCGCCGCACTCATCATCGGGACCATCTTCAGGCTGGTAGCATCCTCCGATCTTCAAGGTTTGAGTTTCTTCGGCCAAAACCGCCAGCCTTTACTGATAGGAAATTCCTTTTCACGGTGGCGTTAGGGGCTGTCTCTTATACACATCTGACGCTGCCGACGACTCCTTACGTGTAGA